>CAIYFP010000503.1 GCA_903925515.1 uncultured Verrucomicrobiota bacterium | reverse complement strand
CGATGTGCTCGCCCGCACCGTGCGGCGGAGTTCGTTGGCTTGCTCAGGAGCCAGGGAAACGGGCGGCGCAATTCTCGGCATCCGCGGAGAATTGCTTCCGGCAGAAATAATGTAAAGCACTTAGAGGTCGGCACACTAGGGGTGATGGCATGAGGTTTGGCCGGGCGAAAGCCATCGTGGGAGGCACCAGGTGAGGCGAGAACCGGCCGAAAAAACGGCGGACTTGGCCCGCCCCTTCCCTTCGCCCCGACATCCGGGCAACCCTTGCCCATGTCGTGCCGCTCCGTCCCCCTTGTCCTCGCATGCCTCGCGACCTTGGTCGCGAGGGGGGACTTCCACGTCGCCCCGTCAGGCTCGGACGCCAACGAAGGCACCCGTTCCCGCCCCTTCGGCACCCTTGAACGGGCCCGAGATGCCGTGCGACAGGCCCTCTCCAACAACTCGTCGTCCCGGAAACCCATCACGGTGTGGATCCACCCGGGTGATCACCGCCTCTCAAAAGCCGTTGTCCTTGGCCCGGCCGACTCCGGCTCCGCCGGTGCCCCCGTGTCATGGAAGGCATGGCGCGGGTCAAGCCCACGGATCCTCGGTGCCCGTCCCATCCGGGACATGGTACCCGTCACGAACCCCGATGTCCTTGCGAGGCTTGCCCCCGAGGCGCGTCCCCATGTCCTTCAGGCAGACCTTCACGCCGTTGGCATCGCCGAGCCCGCTCCCCTGCAATCCCGGGGCTTTTCCCGCCCGCTCGTCGATGCCCATTCGGAAGTGTTCCATGATGGCCGCCCGATGCCCCTCGCCCGTTGGCCCAACGACGGGGCGTGGGAAAGAATCGATGGCTTTCCGAGCACTTCCGGGCAGGGCGACGATCATGGCGGGAACGTGGGAGCCGTGACCGGAGGATTTCAATATGCGGGCGACCGACCCCGGCGCTGGCGGGACACCCGGGACATCTGGGTCCACGGTTACTGGGCATGGGACTGGGCCAATTCCTACGAGCGAATCGACCAGCTCGACACCCAACGCCGTTGGATTCGCACCGCGCCCCCGCACGGGCTTTACGGCTTCCGGAAGGGCCAGCGCATCCAGTTCCTGAACATCCTCGAGGAACTGGACGCGCCGGGCGAGTGGTACATCGACCGACAAACCTCAACCCTCTACTTCTGGCCCCCAAAACCCGTCGCGGACCATGGGGTTGCCGTCCCCGAGACGCTGGTTTCCCACATGGGCGGGCCGTTCTTCCGCCTCGCCGATTGCTCCCATGTCGCGATCGACGGGCTCACCCTCGAGGCCGGGCGCGGTTCCGGGATCGAGATCCGTGGCGGCCATTCCATCCAGGTCGTCGGTTGCACCCTCCGCAACCTCGGCGGACAAGCCATCCTCCTCGAAGGCGGCACGGCCCACCGCGTCGGCCGCTGTTCCATCCTCGACACCGGCGACGGCGGCGTCTCCATGTCCGGGGGCGACCGGGCCACCCTTGCACCGGGGCTGCACGTGGTCGAGGACTGCATCTTCGCCCGGCAAGGCCGGTGGTCCAAATGCTATGTCCCCGCCATCCTCATGAACGGCGTCGGGATGACCGCGCGCCACAATCGCATCTTGGACCACCCCCACTGCGCCATCCTCTTCAACGGCAATGAACACCTCATTGCCTTCAACGAGATCTCGCGGGTTGCCCTCGAAACCGGCGATGTCGGCGCCATCTACGCGGGTCGCGACTACTCCTTTCGTGGCAATCGCATCGAGCATAACTACATCCACGACACGGGCGGCGTCGGCATGGGTTCCATGGGCGTGTACATGGACGACTGCGTCTCCGGCACCACCGTCGTCGGCAACGTCTTCGCCCGCGTTCATTGGGCCATGTTTATCGGAGGCGGGCGTGACCACCGAATCGAGAACAACGTGTTTGTCGAGTGCGACCCCGCCATCCGCATGGATGGCCGCGGGCTCGACCCCTCCCCGGTCTGGAGGTCCATGGTGGACGACTTCATGCGACGCCAGCTCGCGTCCGTCCCCGCCCCCCTCTATCGAGAACGCTACCCGGAACTCGTCGCCCTCGACGCCTACTACGGCCCGCCCGGGGGTCCTGCCATCGCCGGCGCCGCCTTCAAGGGCATTCCCCCGGGGAACAACGTCGTCGCACGCAACGTCTGCATGGGGAAATGGCTCGACGTCAGTTGGAACGCCGACGCCGGGATCCTTGGGGTGGCGGACAACTACGTGACCCTTGAGCGAGGCAACCTTGGCCCAGAGGCCACGGGCTTCCCCCTTCCCCCGGGCTCGCCGGGATGGAAGCTTGGGTTCCGGCGAATTCCATTCGCCCGGATTGGCCCGCGGCCCGGCAGCGCCCCCTGAACGGCATGCCCGGGGGTGGCGGGCCCCCGGAAGTTTGCTGTTTCACGGCAACGCCCCTCCGGATACGTTCACGCTGCGGCTGGCATGCTGGCCGCCTAAACCATTGTATTTGAAATTATGCCACTCACGCACACCCGGGAACTGTTCGCCAAGGCCCTCAAGGGCAAGTACGCCCTCGGCGCATTCAACGTGAACAACATGGAGCTCCTCCAGGCCATCGTGGAGGCCTGCGAGGAGGAAAAGGCCCCTGTCATGCTCCAGATCTCCAAGGGCGCACGCGAGTACGCCAACCCCGTCTATCTCAAGAAGCTCATCGAGGCCGCCGTCTCCACGACCACCATCCCCATCGCCGTCCACCTTGACCACGGCGATTCCTTCGAGCTCTGCAAGCAGTGCATCGACGAGGGCTTCACCTCCGTCATGATCGACGCCTCCCATGAGCCCTTCGACAAGAACGTCGAAATCACCCGCCGCGTCGTCGAGTACGCGCACAAGCACAACTGCGTCGTCGAGTCGGAGCTCGGGCACCTCGTCGGCGCCCAGTTCGACGACGGCGAGGAGGGCGGCAACTACTCCACGGGCGGCCACTACACCCACCCCGACGAGGCCGTGAAGTTCGTCCGCGAGTCCGGCTGCGACTCGCTCGCCGTGGCGATCGGCAACAGCCATGGCGCCTACAAGTTCAAGGGCGAGCAACATCTCGACCTCGAGCGCCTCAAGGCGATCAAGCAGGCCTTGATGGATGCCGGCCTCGGCGACTACCCGCTCGTCCTCCACGGAGCCTCCTCCGTCCCCAAGGAAATCGCCAAGAAGTGCAATGCCTACGGCGGGCAACTTGGCGAGGACACCGCGGGCGTCCCCGAGGCTGACATCGAGGTCGCGCGCCGCACCGGCTGCACCAAGGTCAACATCGACACCGACCTTCGCCTCGCCATGACCGCCGCCATCCGCGAGGTGTTTGCCACCAAGCCCAAGGAGTTTGATCCCCGCAAGTACCTCGCCCCGGCCCGCAAGGCCGTGAAGGAGCTCGTCCGCCACAAGATCCGCAACGTCCTGTGCTCCGCCGGCCACGCCTTTGACTGAGCCCGGACTGCTCCCGTTTCCAACGGGGCGGGGGGCTTCTTCCCCCGCCCCTTTTCCATTCCACCATGGTCTGCGCCGCTCACCCGACCGCCTCAAGGCCCAACCCGGCGTTTCTTGCGCTAGCCGTTGTCCTTCTTGCTGCCCCCATCATCGGCTGCCGGACCCCACCCGGCTCGCCGCCGGAGGCATGGGGCAACATCCATTCGGGCATCCCACGCGAGAAGCTCCTCAGGCGCTTGGGTTCTCCCTCCAGCAAGTCCGCGCGCGGCGGCGACACATGGTCCGCCAACGGCTGGGTCCTCGACGTTGAGTACGACCAAGACGGCCTCGTCACCGGCAGCTCGCAAGGCCATGCCCCGAGGCCGGGCGACCGCCCCTGACTTGCCCAAGGTCCCATGCCCCGCGAATCCAGCGCCGCACGCTCGCTCCGCGCCCGCGAAATCGCCGCGCGCCTCAAGGCCACCTACCCCGACGCCCATTGCGAGCTCGTCTTTTCCACCCCCCTTGAGCTCCTCGTCGCCACCATCCTTAGCGCCCAATGCACCGACCGGCAGGTCAACATCGTCACCGCCAACCTCTTCTTGAAATACCGCTCCGCTGCCGACTACGCCGCCGCGCCGCTCGGACAACTTGAGTCCGACATCCGCCGCATCGGACTGTTCCGAAGCAAGGCCCGCAACATCAAGGCGGCCTGCGCCTCCCTCGTTGCCCGGCACGGCGGCAACGTCCCGGCCTCCATGGAAGCCCTTGTCCAGCTCGCGGGCGTCGGTCGCAAGACGGCCAACGTGGTCCTTGGCAATGCCTTCCAGATGGCCTCCGGCTTCGTGGTCGATACCCACGTCCAACGCCTTGCCGCCCGACTCCGCCTTTCCTCGGCCAAGACCCCGGAGAAGATCGAGCAAGACCTCATGAGGCTGTTCCCGGCGGAGGAGTGGAACCTCGCCAGCCACTGGCTCATCTGGCACGGACGCCGCCGTTGCATGGCTCGCAATCCCGATTGCACGTCCTGCGAGCTGCGCGGCGCCTGCCCTTCCGCGAAGCCCGCGCCCGCCGGCTCATGAAGCGAACGGGCCGTCCGGCTACCGCGTCCCACGTCCACCCAATCCAGGGCGCCCAAACCACGGCGTAGCCGATGCGCCAAAACGAGGGTACCCTGCCGGCATGGCGATGGGCTCTTCCATGGAGGACTTGATGCAGGCGACCTGGGACGGGGCACGGGTTTCCCCCGGCGACCTTGCTCGTCTCGCGACCCTGCCCCTGCCCGAGCTGGGCCTGCTCGCGGACCGACGACGCAGGCTTGCACGAAGGGACGCGCACGACGGGCAGGGCCAAGACACGATCACCTACATCGTCGATCGCAACGTCAACTACACCAACGTCTGCAACGTCTATTGCAAGTTCTGCGCGTTCTGGCGCAGCGAGAAGGACGCGGACTCGTATGTCATTTCCCTCGACGAGCTGGACCGCAAGATCGACGAGACCCTCGCCTTGGGCGGAACCCAGATGCTCATGCAGGGCGGCCATCACCCCCGCCTCTCGAAGCAGTGGTACCTCGACCTTCTCTCCCATGTTCGCGACCGCTATCCTGGATTTAACATCCATGGGTTTAGCCCGTCGGAGTTCATCCACTTCCAGGAGGTGTTCGGCGAGCCCGTCGAGAAGCTCCTCGCGGACTTCGTCAAGGCGGGGCTGGGTTCCCTTCCCGGGGGCGGCGGCGAAATCCTAGTGGACCGGGTTCGAAACCGCATTGCCCCGCTGAAGGCCAACACCGCCCAATGGATGGGCGTGATGGACGCGGCGCATGCCATGGGCCTTGCCAGCAGCGCGACGATGATGTTCGGCCATGTCGAGGACCTCGCGGACCGGATCGAGCACCTCGAAGTCGTTCGCGCGCAACAGGACCGTTCGCTCCTCAGGTTGGTGGACCATGGCAGCCTCGACCCGGATCCCTCCCCCATCGGCCTTGCCCGCGCCTACGCCCAAGCACTCGAGAAAGGCACCCTCCGCGGCGGCGCCTTCACGGCATTCATCTGCTGGACGTTCCAGCCCGAGAACGCCGTCCTCAAGGCAACGCCCGCCGGGGCCCACGAATACCTCCGCATGCAGGCCCTCGCGCGGATCTACCTCGACAACATCCCCAGCATCCAAAGCTCATGGGTTACCCAAGGACTTGACGTCGGCCAGGTCGCCCTCCGCTACGGCGCCAACGACCTCGGCTCCATCATGATCGAGGAAAACGTCGTCTCCAGCGCCGGCACCACCCACCGCATGGGCGTCGAGGACATGCAACGCCTCATCCGCGACCTCGGGTTCAAGCCCCGCCAGCGCGACAACTGGTACCGCCTCGTCGGACTCCCCGCCACGTCGCCTTGCTAGCCCGTGCCCCTCCAACTCCAAGACTCCACCTTGCTCCTGCTCGGCCACGGCTCGACCCTCAACGCCCAGTCGTCCGCCCCCGTGCGGCTCCATGCCGATGCCCTCCGGGCACGGGGCGTGTTCGGCCAGGTCCTCGCCTCGTTCTGGAAGCAGGAACCCTCCTTCGCCTCCGCCCTCCGCTCCGCATGGCACCCGGACGTCATCGCCGTGCCCGTGTTCATCTCCGAGGGCTACTTCACGCAGCAAGTCATCCCCCGCGAGCTGGGTATCGCCACCTGCCTCTCCGCCAACCCTACCCTCGACACCCACTTCGTCGGTCGTCACAGGCTTCGCTACTGCCCACCCGTTGGCATCCACCCCTCCATGACGGATGTCATCGTCTCCCGCGCCATGGCCGTGGTCTCCAGCCATCCAGCCCCGGGGGGCCCGCCCACGCGGGGGAACATCTCCCTCTTCGTCGCCGGTCACGGCACCTCGAACTCGGAAACCTCGCGGCGCGCCATCGAAGACCACGTGGCATCGCTCCGCTCCACCGGCACGTTCCATGAAGTCCACGCCGTCTTCATGGAGGAATCCCCGCGCATCCAGGACATCCCAGTCATGGCATCCTCGCCGAACATCGTCATCGTTCCCTTCTTCCTCAGCGACGGCCTGCACTCCCAGGAGGACATCCCCGTCATGCTCGGTGCCGATCCTGCCACCGTGGCCCGGAGACTGGAATCCGGACTCCACACATGGGAGAACCCCACCCTCGTCCATGGCCGCTGGACATGGTACTCGCCGGCCGTCGGCGATGATCCAGCCATCGCGGACGTGATCCTCCGAAGGGCCATGGAGCGGGCAGACTCGCCATGCGGTCTCGCGAGGTAGCTCAACCAAGGCCGAGTCAGTCGCCGGGCAGCCGACCCGTTCCGGGCATTCTCATCCCATCAGCCTGCTTGGCCACGAATCCAAGCCGGGTGCCACTTCGGCCCGGTTGCAACCGGACTACGACGTCGAAGGGACCCTCATCGGCATGCACCCACCACCTCTCGGGCCGCATGGGCCCATTCACCGGGAAATCGAACGAAGCCGCCACCCCTCCGCCGCAGCGGCGCCGCACGGAATCGCTGCCTCGATGACCGTTTGAAGAACCGTTTGCGTTGGCCGGGACGATGCAATTGGGAGGGAAGTGATGATGCCGAAGTTTCTTCGCAAGACGAGGCGTGAGCCAGGCGAGGGCCTGTGCCAGGCCCCCAACGAGCGAGGGACGAGGCTCTTGCGAAAGAAAGTCCCGCAAGCACGACCGACCCAACGGCATCGTTCCGGCATGGAAATCCTCGCCCGCATGACGGCCTACGCGCCAATCCCTCCCGCGAAAACGACCGCACGGCATCCCATCGCATCACAAGACGTGTCGAACCCGTCACCTGTCCCCGACGTTCGAGCGCCCCCAGACCAAGACCCATCGGCGTGGGTCACGGGCCATCCGCCAGACTTTTCGGTTTGCCAGCCTTCATGCGGATCGGTAAAGGAACGCAAACACGCGCAACGTTCACCGGGATCAATCATGCCTAATGCCTTCCATCCCTCCATCGAGGGCGCCCAGCACGGGGCCAAGTCGCTGGAGCAGTTTCTAGACTACGCCAAGGCCTCCGGCGCCGCGGGCGCCCAGCCCAGCAACTACATGCTGGGCGATGGCAAGGGGGGCCTCCGGAAGGCCAAGGATATCAAGGCCACCTTCGAGTCCCGGGGCATGCGCCTCGATGGCGTCTCAGCCCACTGCCCATTCTGGGTCCACACCTCGGCATGGACCGGCACCAAGTCCGGCAACCCCTTCATCCCTCCCGACGTGGCGTCCCAAACCCCGGAAAAGATCGAGAAGTGGCACGAGACCTACATCCTCAAGCTGCTCGACCTCGCCCATGAACTTGGCATCAAGACCGTGCCCATGTTCTGGGGCGTCGCCTTCGGCTGGGAGGTCGCAACCGGCTACCCATGGGGCTTCTGGTCCGGCGCGGGCTTCGACCTCGTCAAGGAAGGCCAGGAACGATTCGTCAAGAAAACGGCCAAGATTCGCCGGAAGGCCAACGAGCTCGGCCTCAAGCTCTGCCATGAAATCCATCCCGGCACCGGCGCCATGTGCGCGGACGACTTCCTCATGCTCGTCCAAGTCTGCGACAATGACCCCTGCCTCGCCGTGAACGCCGATCCGTCCCACTGCTGGGAAGGCGAGTCATGGGAAACGCGGTTCCTGAAGGTCGGGAAGTTCATCCACGCCGCCCACATCAAGAACTTCACCCTTCGCCCCGGCCTCCCGCTCCGGGCCATGGAGCCACACTGGCCGAGGCGTGGGATGCAGTTCACCGACCTTCCCTCCGGCGACCTCAACATGCAGCGCTACGCGGAGCTTCTCCTCCACGTCGGATACCGGGACCGTTACTGCAAGCTTCACGGTTGCGACTCCGCCCCCTTGGTCGTCGAAGCCGAATCCGCGCACCGTGACCTCGACTCGACCAGCGCCAATGGCATCGCCTTCGTTCGGGACCATTGCTGCTGGCCCGCCGCCGGCGGCAGCTTCGAGGACGGCATGGGTGCCTAGCCCAAGCCGCGCCAGCAAGTTCCCGGATTCCGTCCTTGCTGCATCCGTTGCCGGGGTGCTAATACACCGATCGCTATGGCCGCAATCGGTCGCTTCCAAAAGGGCGACGACATATTTCATGCCAAAGTCGTGGATGGCGAAGTGTTTCGCCTCAACGGCGACGTCTTTGGATCACCGTCCTTCGACAAGAAGCCCACTCCCCTAAAGGGGGTGAAGACGCTTGTACCCGTCGTTCCTTCCAAAATCATAGCCGTTGGCCTCAATTATGCCGACCACGCCCGGGAAGCCGGCAAGGAGTTGCCCAAGGAACCGCTGTTTTGGCTCAAGGCCCCCACTTCCCTCATTCCGGACGGATCCAAGATCGAGATCCCTTTCGCCCAGCATCGGAACGACTTCGAGGCGGAACTTGCCATCGTCATGGGCCGTCGTGTCCGCAACGTGACACCGGCAGCCGCCGCCCGGTACATCTTTGGCTACACCGCAGCCCAAGACATAACGGACCGCACCATCCAAGCCTCGGAGAGCCAATTCGCCCGCTCCAAGTCCTTCGATACCTTCACGCCCGTGGGGCCGTACGTCGAAACCAAGATCGATCCCCATGACCTGAGCATCCAATTGTTCCAAAACGGGCAGCTGCGTCAGAACGGCAACACCAGCCAGCTGCTCTTCAATTGCTTCCAGCTCGTTAGCTTTATCTCCATCAACATGACCCTGCTCCCGGGCGACATCATCCTCACAGGCACGCCGGCAGGCGTCGGCCCCATCGAGTCTGGTGACCGCCTCGAGGTCCGGATTCAGGGCCTTGCTCCGTTGGTCAACGCGGTCAAGTAACGTCACCCCGCCCACCCCGCCCGCATCCCCCACGGTCTAGGTCGCAGTCTTCCCACGCGCCCTCGCCTAGGCGGCCATTCAACCGGGGCCCCATCCCACCTTCCTTACCCCACGATGCCCGCACCCCTTTCCCCCATGCGCTGGTCACAATCCTTCATCCCCACCCTCAAGGAATCCCCCGCCGACGCCGAAATCGCCTCGCACAAGCTCCTGCTCAGGGCTGGGCTCGTCCGAAAGCTGTCGGGGGGCCTCTACACCTTCCTACCCATGGGCCTTCGCGCCCTCCGCAAGATCGAAGGGATCATCCGCGAGGAAATGGACCGCGCCGGCGCCACCGAGGTCCTCATGCCGGCCCTCCAGCCCCCCGACATCTGGCAACAAAGCGGCCGCTACGAGTCCGCACGCGACGTTTTGTTCAAGGTGAAGGACAGCGTCGGCCGCGAATGGGTCCTCGGGCCCACCCATGAGGAGGTCATCACCCACCTCGCGGCCTCCGAGATAAGCTCGTACCGCCAAATGCCCCGGACCTTTTACCAGGTCCAAACCAAGTTCCGCGATGAGATCCGCCCGCGCTTCGGCCTCATGCGCGCCAAGGAGTTCATCATGAAGGATGCCTACTCCTTCGATGCCTCGGACGCCGGCGCCATGGCCAGCTACCAGAAGATGTACGACGCCTACACCCGCATCTTTGCGCGCTGCGGCCTCAAGGCGTTCCCGGTCGAGGCCGACACGGGCGTCATCGGCGGAAGCCACTCCCACGAATTCATGGTGCCCGCCGCCACCGGCGAGAACGACGTTGCCTACGGCGAATCCGACGGCTACGCCGCCAACATCGAGAAGGCCACCAGTGCCGGCCCCGTGCTCCCCACTCCCTCCGCATCCACCGGCCCCGCCCCCGAGAAATTCCCCACGCCCGGCGTCGTCACCATCGACGAGCTCGCGGCCCCGCCCCACGGGGTCGAGCCCGCACGCCAAGTCAAGACCCTCGTCTATGTTGCGGACTCCCAGCCCGTTCTCGTGCTCCTTCGCGGCGACGACACCCTCAACGAGGCCAAGCTCATGGCGCGCCTGGGCGCAACCCATGCCCGTCCCGCAACCCCGGACGAATGCTCGTCGTGGCTCGGTGCGCGCCCCGGCTCCCTCGGCGCCGTCTCAGGCGTCCCGGCCAAGGTCGTCATCCTTGCCGATGAAACCCTTCGCCGCGCCATGGGCATGGTTACCGGCGCCAACGAGGACGGCTTCCATCTCCGGCACGTGGACGTGGAACGTGACATCCGCGTCTCGCGCTGGCTCGACCTGCGCACCGTGAAGGCCGGCGAGGCCTCCATTCGCTCGGGCGAACCCCTCAGGATCCGACGGGCGATCGAGGTCGGGCATGTCTTCAAGCTCGGCACCAAGTACAGCGAGAAGATGAACGCCACCTTCCTCGCGGAGGACGGCCAGCGCCGGCCCTGCGTGATGGGTTGCTACGGCATTGGCGTTACCCGCACCCTCCAAGCCGTCATCGAACAATGCCATGATGACAACGGCATCTCGTGGCCCGTCAGCGTCGCCCCCTTCGTCGTCTGCATCACCCCCCTCAACGCGGCCCCGGGCGGCCCCACCCTTTCCCTCGCCGAACGTCTCCATGACGAGCTCGCCGCCGCCGGCATCGAGGCCATCCTCGACGACCGCGACGAACGCCCCGGCGTCAAGTTCAAGGACAGCGAGCTCGTTGGCTTCCCCCTCAGGGTGGGCATTGGGGAGAAATCCCTTGCCGCAGGCGAGGTCGAGCTCAAGCCCCGCAACGGCCCGATGCTCAAGGTCCCCATCGATCAGGCCCTTGACCGCATCCTCGCATGGGTCCGTGAGCACGAGGCCGCGCTCAACCCCTGACCGTGCAACCCGAGGCCAACGAGCTCGACCTCCATGGGTTCAGGCCCCGCGACCTCGGAGCCTTGCTTGACGAATTCCTCGCCCTCGCCACCGAGCATTCATGGCCCGAGGTCCGCGTCGTCCACGGGCGCGGCTCCCTTGCCATGGCCCGTTCCGTCCACGCCATCCTCGCACGCCATCCCCTGGTGGAGTCCTTCAGCCTCGCCACCGCGCCATGGGGTGGTCATGGGGCCACATGGGTTAGGCTGCGCCCCAAAAAGGCGTTGGGCACGATGCCGCCTTTCCCTATAACCAAGCCATGACGTTGATGGCCATCCTTGCGCAGGCTGCGGGTACCACCTCCTCGCCGCCCCTGCCCGGCTTCATGGCCCGCTTCGGCCTGATGCTCCTTCCCCTGCTCTTCGTCAGCGCCGCCATGCTGCTGGTGGCCTTGGACCGGTACCTCGTCTATCACCGGGAACGCATCAACCTGTCCGAGTTCCTCGCGGGCGTCCGCAACGTCCTCAAGCGCGACAACGTCGTCGAGGCCGTCTCCATCTGCGACGCCACCCCTGGCCCCGTCGCGCTCCTCGTCAAGGCCGCCATCCTCGCCCGCGACGGCGGACGCGAGCGAGTCGAGGAGGCCATCAAGGAGGTCGGCATGATCGAGGTCCCGCGCCTCGAGTCACGCCTCGGCGTCCTTGCCACCATCGGCCGCATTGCGCCGCTCCTTGGCCTCCTCGGCACCCTCTTTGGCTTCATCGGCGTCTTCCACGACCTCCAGTCCGACTCCGGCTTCGCCGCCCCAGCCCTGCTCTTTCGCCACCTCTGGCAGGCCCTCTACTCCGCCGCCGGCGGGCTCGGCATCGCCATCGTCAGCGAAACCGCCCACAACTTCCTCGTCGCACGCGTCCATGCCATCGCCCTCGACATGGAACGAGCGAGCATCGAGGCCGTGCGCATGACCTGCCCGGAGCCAGCCCAAGGCCTTCCACGCCGCGCGCGCACCGACGAAGCCCCTTGACCCCCCATGCGGTTCCCCACTTCTACCCGAATCCTCTCCGGCCACCCGGACGCCGTGGCATGGCTCTGCGTCCTCTTCCCCCTGGCCTTCTTCCTCCTCCTTGGATCCCTCCTCGTTCTCCCTCCCGGCATCGCCGTCGTCCTTCCTGAGTCCGAATCCGACTCAAGGCTCCCGGCAGGCCAGCCTCGCATCGTCCTCGCCGTCGATGGCCAAGGACGGGCCTTCCTTGACAACCAGTTCGTCCCGGAGAACGAGCTTCTCCGAGGCCTTGCCGAACGCCGATCGCGCCTCCCGGAACCCCCGGTCCTCCTCCTCCACGCCGACGCCGACGTCCCTCACCGGGTCGTCACCCGCCTCGGAGGCATCGCGCGAAAGGCTGGCTTGTCCCATGTCTTCCTCATGGCAAGGACCCTCCCATGAAAGCGAGGCCCGGCGACCCCGGTTGGCCAGCCTCAAGGCTCGCCGTCGCCATCGTCCTGCTCGCCTCCCTCCAGGCCTTCGTTGTCCTCCGCCTGGCCCATGTCCCCGCCATCCCCCTTCACGCCGTCAACCCCATCCCCAGAACCACCCTCCTCTGGCACCCAGCCCAGATCGAATCCGCCTTCGCCGGCGTCCCTGCCAATCGCCGCGACCTGCTCGAGCGCGATCCGTCAGACCCATTCCAGTCCGTCGCAAAACGCTCCTCGCCCAAGGCCGACTACAGGCTCGCCGAGTTCCGCGAACCCACTCGCTGGCTCACCAACCCACCGTCCCTCCCGCACATCGCAGCGCCACCCGTGCCTCCCTCCCCCCTCCCCTCTTCCCCCATCGCCGCCCACCCCCCCGTCTCCGTCCCGGGAGCCTCTCCTGGGTCCACCCTCGTCATTCCC
This sequence comes from uncultured Verrucomicrobiota bacterium, assembly GCA_903925515.1. GTDB lineage: Bacteria > Verrucomicrobiota > Verrucomicrobiia > Limisphaerales > UBA9464 > UBA6176. The sequence continues at coordinate 15,822 of CAIYFP010000503.1, read as the reverse complement.
GGCCAATCCCTCGCCCAAAGGCGCTGGCTCAAGCCCCCGGTCCTCGGCCCTTGGCAAGGCACAGAAATCCCGGGCACCACACGCCTGGACGTCGCCGCCAACCCCCAAGGCTGGATCGTCCTCGTCCGCGTCAGCGAGTCCTCGGGCTCGCGCGAGGCAGACGAGTCCGCTCGCCGCGCCATCAAGGAAGCCCTCCTCAGCCCGGAGCCCAATGCCGCAAGGCGCCCAACCTTCGCCGCCAACGAGCTCCAATGGGGCTCCTTCACCGTCGAGTGGGCCTTGCCCCCCTCCCAGCCCTGAGAACCCATGCGCGCCGAGCACCTCATCTGGATCTATGTCGTCCTCGGCGTCGGCTCCATGACTGCCCTCGCACTCTTCGAGGAATATCGCCGCCGCAGCTTCAACCCCCCGCGCGCACCCGACCTCGTCTTCCGCTGCCGCCAATGCTCGCTCGTTTATACCGACGACCCAGGCGTCGAACGTTCCCGCTGCCCGGGCTGCGGCGTCACCAACGAGCCCTACGACTTCCGTTAGCCTTCGAGGAGCGCAGGCTGGACTTGGACGACTCCCCCTTGCTTGGATATCACGTCCGGCACGCCGGATTCATCTATGTCGAACCCCTCCCCGGAGCTCAAATCTCAGGTCGTCGCAGCCGCAGACCACCTGCAAAAGGTCCGCGTCGAAATCGCCAAGGTCATCGTCGGCCAAGCCAACCTCGTCGAACGTCTCCTCGTCGGCCTCGTCGCCCGCGGCCACATCCTTCTTGAAGGCCTTCCCGGCCTTGCCAAGACCGCCTCCGTCAGCGCCATGGCTCGCGCCACCCATTGCCAGTTCTCGCGCATCCAGTTCACCCCAGACCTCCTCCCCGGCGACATCACCGGCACCCTTATCTACGACCCCGTCAAGGGCACCTACGCCACCCGTACCGGACCCATCTTCGCAAACCTGGTCCTCGCCGACGAAATCAACCGCGCCCCGTCCAAGGTCCAGTCCGCCCTCCTTGAGGCCATGCAGGAACGGCAGGTCACCATCGGCGACACGTCATGGCCTCTCCCGGACCCCTTCCTCGTGCTCGCCACCCAAAACCCCATCGAGCAGGAGGGAACCTATCCCCTCCCCGAGGCCCAGATGGACCGCTTCATGCTCAAGGTCGTCGTCGGCTACCCCTCGGGGGACGAGGAACTCGTCATCCTCGACCGAATGGCCAACACCAAGCCCAACCTCTCCCTCGACGCCGTCGTGTCCCCCGCCGAGCTCGTCGCCTACCAGGCCCTCGTCAACCAAGTCCACGTCGATCCCCTCGTCCGCCGCTACATCGTCGATCTCGTCGTCGCCTCCCGAGAGGCGGCCAAGGGCCATGGCCCCGCTCCCGAGCTCAAGCGCCTCGTCCGCATCGGCGCCAGCCCCCGCGCCACCATCAACCTCGCACTCGCCTCCCGCGCCGTCGCCCTCATCCACGGCCGCACCCATGTCACCCCGGACGACATCAAGCACATCGCGCCGGACGTCCTCCGGCACCGCGTCCTCCTCACCTATGAGGCCGAGGCCGAGGAAGTCACCTCCGAGCACGTCGTCCAGACCCTGCTCGCCAAGGTACGCGTCCCCTGAGGCCAAGGAACCCGCGCCCTCCCCGTGATCCCCGCCGACTGGCTCCGTCGTCTCAGGCATGTCGAGGTCCGCGCACGGCTCGTCAGCGAGCAACTCCTCGGCGGCCGCCTCGCCTCCGTCTTCAAGGGACGCGGAATGGACTTCGCCGACGTCCGAGAGTACGTCCCCGGCGACGACGTCCGCCGCATCGACTGGAACGTCACCGCCCGCCTCCGCAAGCCCTTCATCAAGCGCCACGTCGAGGAACGCGAGCTCGTCGTCATGCTCCTCGTCGATGCCTCCGCCTCCGGCCACTTCGGCACCGCACCCGAGTCCGCCATCGCCTCCGGCAACGCCGCCGAAACCAAGCGCGAGCTCGCCGCCATCCTCGCCGGCGCCCTCGCCTTCTCCGCCGTCCGTGACGGCGACCGCTGCGGCCTCCTCCTCTTCACCGACCGCATCGAACGTTACGTCCCGCCCCGCAAGACTCGCCCCCACGTCACCCGCCTCCTCCACGAGCTCCTGTTCACCACGCCCAAGGGACAGGGCACGGCCCTCGTCCCAGCCCTCCACTTCCTCAACAACCTCCTCCACCGCCCGGCCCTCGTCTTCGTCCTGTCCGACTTCCGCGACCCGGACGAGGCCGCATGGACCCGTACCCTCAAGGCCGCAAACCAACGCCACGAAGTCATCGCCCTCCGTCTCGTGGACCCGCGCGAGCTGTCCCTCCCCGACGTCGGCTGGGCACTCCTCCAGGACTCCGAAACCGGCGAGGTCCTCGAGGTGGACACCTCCGACCCCGCCGTCCGGGAACACTGGGCCCACGCCGAGGCCCGGCGCGCACTCCAGCTCGTCGCCACCTTCCGGCAAGGACGCATCCCGGCGCTCGACGTCCGCACGGACACCCCTTGGGTCCATTCGCTGCAACGCTTCCTCGACCACGCGGCACGGAGGCGCGTCGCATGAACCCCACCAACCTCGTCGAAGACCTCAGCCTCCTCCCGCTGCCCCCGTGGTGGGCCAACCCATGGATCCTCGCCCTCGCGGTCGCATCCCTCGCCGCCCTCGGGCTCATCGGCTGGTGGATCGCGCGTCGCCACCGCCCCGCTCCCTCGCCCACCCGGGCCCCCACGCCGGCTCCCATCGACCTCGCCGCCTTCCTCCGTCAGCTTGATGCGCTCCGCCAACGACGTCCCCGGCTCCACGCCTACCCCCTCGCCATCGAGGTCTCCGACATCCTCCGCGCCTACCTCGAGTCGCGCCACCAGCTCCGCATCCGCTACCAAACCAGCCGCGAGTTCCTCTCCGAGGCCTCCCAACGCCCCGAGCTCTCCCTCCCCCAACGCGACGCCCTCGCCGTCTTCCTCGCCTCCTGCGACGACGTCAAGTTCGCACAGGCCCTCGCCTCCGACGCCCAGCAGGACCACCTCCTCGCCGTCGCCGAGCAAGTCATTCGCGAGACCCTGCCCGCCTCCCCGTCTTCCCCCGGGTCCACCCTGCCATGAACCTCCCCGGCCACCTCGAGTTCCTTCACCCGTGGCTCCTCCTCGGCCTCCTCGCCATCCCATGGCTCGCATGGCTCCTCGGCAAGGCTGGCCCAGTACCCTCCGTCCGGGTTCCCTCCCTCGCCCCCATCGCCGGCCTCGCCCGCTCCCCTCGACGCCATCCCGGGCGCTGGCGTGCCCTGCCCGTCCTTGCCGCCGTGGCCCTCCTCATCACGGCCCTCGCACGCCCACGCGTCCCTCGCGGCGACACCCCGGACCCCTCCAAGGGCATTGACATCATGCTCTGCCTCGACTTCAGCCGCTCCATGGCCGAGGAGGACTTCCGCCTCCAAGGCAAACGCGTCAGCCGCCGCAAGGCCCTTGAGACCGTTACCGCCCAGTTCGTCGAGGGCCGCCCCAACGACCGCATCGGCATCGTCTGCTTCGCCCGCTCCCCCTTCCTCGTCAGCCCCCTCACCCTCGACCATGCATGGGCCCTCAACGCCCTGCGCGAAACCGACCTCGCCACCGGCACCGGCATCGGCTGGGCCCTCATGGCCTCCGCCAACTTCCTCCGCCGCGACTCCGACCGCAGCAAGGTCATCATCCTCGTCACCGACGGCGAAAACTCCGCCGGCCCCCGCGCCTCCGACGTCGTCCAGGTCGCCACGCAGGCCGGCATCAAGGTCTATGCCGTCCTCATCGGCCCCGAGGTCGTCACGCCCTCGGCCGCCGCCGGCCATGACCTCAACCGCACCGCGCGCGTCACCGGCGGGCAGTTCTTCCAGGCCACCGACTCCCGCGCCCTTCGCGGGATCTACGATCTCATCGACCAGCTCGAGAAACGGGAGCTCATCCAGAAACGATATGTCGCATGGCGCGAGCTCTACCCCTGGCCCTGCACCGCCGCCGCCGCCCTCCTCGCCGCCATGCTTCTCCACCAAACCCTCCGCAAACGGCTGCCATGAAGTTCGGCCACCCCTTCCTTCTCGTCGCTGCACCCTTCGTCACGCTCGGCTTCTGGCTCCTCCTCCGCGCCGCCCAGGCACGTGCCAAGGCTCGACTGCGCCTCTTCGCCGGGGACGACCGCCCATGGGCCAACCCCGGCCATTCCCCATCCCGCCTTCGCTGGGATGCCATCCTCGCCTCCGCCTCGCTGGGCCTGCTCGCGCTGGCCCTCGCCCGCCCCCTCCTCTTCAGGCACGACGAGAAATCCGAGCTCCAAGGCCTCCCCTACCTCGTCGCCATCGACACCTCCCGTTCCATGCTCGCCGCCGACGTCCGCCCCAACCGGTGGTTCGCCGCCACCAACGCCATCGACCGCTTCCTCGCCTCGGCCGGCAACGACCGCGCCGGCCTCATCTCGTTCGCCGGAGTCGCCTACCTCAATGCCCCCCTCAGCTTCGACATGAACGCCATCCGCACCACCCTGCGGTACCTGGACCCCGAGCTCATGAACGACGCCGGCAGCTCCCTCGCCTCCGCCGTCGATCGCGCCGGTCGCTACTTCGCCTCCAACAACGTCCCCCAGCGCGTCCTCATCCTCGTCTCCGACGGCGAGGACCTCGAGGGCAACCTGGTCCCCTCGGCACGTCGATGGTCCCGCGAGGGCCTCAAGATCTGCACGGTAGGCGTCGGCACCTCCTCCGGCGCCAAGGTCCCCATCCATCGCTACGCCCCACAGGCCGGCGCCGCCCGCAATACCTTCGGCCAGGAAGTCGTATCCCGCCTCAACGAGTCCAACCTCCAACGCCTCGCCGCCGCCACCGGTGGCAAGTACTTCCGCCTCGGCGAGAATGGCGAGGGCCTCCGGCGCCTCCGAGACGAGTTCCTCAGGCCCCTCGCCGAGGCCGCCGCACGCGAGGACATGAAAAACTACACCGAGATCTTCCAGGTCCCCGTCGCCCTTGCCCTCCTCGCACTCCTCGCACGCATCGTCCTCGGCTCCGACCGCTTCCGCCGCCCACAACCCCTCCCTCCCATCGGCTCTCACCTCGCAGGTCAGCCCGGCTGAACGCCCCGTCATCTCCCCCCATGAACTCCCGCCACCCCCTCGCCCCTCGCGCCGTGTTCGCCCATGGCCTCGCCCTCGCTTCCCTCGCCCTCGCCGCCCAGGCCCATGCCCTCGACGCCAAGAACCCGTCCACCACCGCATCCGGGGCCCTCGACATCCCAGCCCTCCAATCCATGGTCGAGTCCGGCAAGCACGCCGAGGCCCTCAATGCCCTCGACGCCGCCCTCCAACGCGACCCCGACAACCCACGCCTCCTCTACAACCATGGCGTCGCCGCCTACGCCGCCGGGCGACTCGAGGATTCCCTCGTCTCCTTCGACCTCGCCGAATCCTCCGGCAACCGCCGCATCGCCGCCCTCGCCCGCTTCCAGAAGGGCAACGCCGAGTTCCGCCTCGGCGAGGCCGCGCGCGGCGCCAACCTCGACGAGACCATCTCCCGCTGGAAGCAATCCCTCGACAACTTCAAGGACGCCCTCAAGGAAAACCCCGGCGATCCTCGCTCCCAGGACAACTACCGCTTCGTTCGCCAACGCCTCCTCTCCCTCCTCCTCCAGGACGCCAAGCGCCACAAGGACAAGGCCGCCGACCTCGCCAACTCCACGGGCCAACGCATCGAGAACCTTCGCAATGCCTTCGACAAGTTCGCCGACGCCCGCCAGATCGACCCGGAAAGCAAGGAGGCCCAGCAAGGCGAGCAGGAGTCCCGCGACCAGCTCGCGCGCGAGCTCGCCAAGGAGGGCAAGCGCCTCGCCGACCAACCCCTCCGCCCACGCTTCAACCCCCGCGAACCCTCCCTCCCCGACTACGAGGTCAAGCCCCTCGAGGAGGGCGTCGGGATGCTCGAGGACGCCGACCGCCTCAAGCCCAAGGACCCCGACATCCAACGCGACCTCGCCGACGCCCGCCAAAAGCTCGCCAACGCCGACGTCGAGAAGGCCCGCCGCTACATGGAGATCGAGGAACGCACCCCATGGACCCGCGAAAAGCTCGCCATCCTTCGCATGGCACGCGAGCTCACCGAGAAGGCGCTCGACCAAGTCCCCGGCCACAAGCCCGCCGAGCAGGCACGGGATGAAATCAACCGGCGCCTCGCCCAAGTCCATGAGGAGGAGGCCGATGCGCTCGCACAGCAGGCACCCATGTTCAACCAAGAACAACAGGCCATGGCCCTGAGCCAAGCCCTCGACCACTACCAGCAGGCCAACGAGCTCCAGCCCAACCAGCCCCAGTTGCCGCCCAAGATGCAGAAAACCCAGGACCAACTGGTCAACGCACTCGAAAAGCTCGCCGACAAGCTCATGAAGCAGCCCGGCTTCAAGGAATCCCTCGAGCAACAAATCGCCCGGCTCGAAGGGGCTGACCAAGCCCTCAACGAGCTCATGGGCCTCCAGCCCAGCCCCGATGCCCAGCAAAAGTCCGAGCAGGTCGGACAACAACTCGACGGCCTTCGACAAGCCGCCGCCCAGCAGGGCCAGAAACCGGGCCAGGATGGCCAGCCCATGCCCATGCCCGGCGGCCAGCAAGGATTCATGCCCATGAACGCAGGCATTCCCATGGACCAACGACCGCGGATCAACACCCAGGGCGCCAAGGGCGAGTGGAACTCCCGCGCCATGAACGCCGGCAAGGACTACTAGGGTCGTGTCTCATCAATCGCGGGCGTTGCGTTGCTCCGCGAAAGCCCCGGGGCGAGGCGCAACCACGGAGCCTCGCCGCAGCGGTCTGTGAAGGATGAACCACGAAGCCCAGGGGCTTTCATGGAGCTACCCTCGGTGCCGCGGCTCGTTTCGCGTCCCCTGTCATCCCTCGCTCCTCACGGACCCCGGCCCGTCTGCACGTCGCTCGCGCCTCGTCGGACACGAAAATCCATCGCGGCGAAACACCAGCCATTCCTGGGACACGACAAGACCTCACCCCTCGGGTGAGGTCCGGTCCGGGTTGTAGGCCGGGTGCCCTCACCCGGCGGAAACGCGGCAGAGCCGTCCCGGCTCGGGATGGATCACTTCCAGCGGCAAGATGCCGCTGCCACTCTGCCCCCGACGCTCGGAGGTTCGGCATCCTCGCCGCCGCGTGAGGGCACCCGGCCTGCCGGATGAGCCAAGCTTTTGGCTCCGCCTGAGGGTTGGACTGATCCCCACACCCATGGCCGTTTTCGGTTTCAACCCTCCGTCGGCACAGCGTGGGGCGAGAACCGGGCACTCAAAAACTCCTTGCACGGGGATCAGGGGCCCTGCTTGCGACTTGATTCCTCCCGCCATCCCCGAAGCATCCCCGCTCATGCACCTCCGCCGGAAGCCCGCCGCCGTCCTCGCCGCGCTCGTCCTCGCCTTGGGCTCCGTCCCATGGCCCGCCTTGCGCGCCGAGGATTGGCCGCAGTTCCTCGGCCCGCGCATGGACGCCACCTCGGCCGAGTCCGGCCTCTTCGACACGCTCGGCACCCATGGACTTCCCGTGGCATGGAAACGACGCGTCGGCACCGGCTATTCCGCGCCGTCCGTCCGCGGCGATCGCCTTGTCCTTTTCCACCGCGAGGGCGGCGAGGAGATCGTCGAGTGCATCGGTGCGCTCGACGGCAAGACGTTGTGGCGTCACGGCTACCCCACCCGTTACCAGGATCCCTACGGCTACAACAACGGCCCGCGCTGCACCCCCATCCTCACCACGAACCGCGTCTTCGCCTTCGGCGCCGAGGGCAAGCTCACCTGCCTCGACCTCGCCACCGGCAAGCCCGTGTGGCAACGCGACACCGCCGCCGACTTCACCGTCCCCGAGGCCTTCTTCGGCGTCGGGAGCACCCCCATCCTCGAGGGCGACCGCCTCGTCGTCATGGTCGGCGGCCAGCCCAACTCCGGGGTCGTCGCCTTCGACCCGGCCACCGGCAAGACCCTTTGGCAGTCCGTCGGCCAGTCCAACTGGGAGGGCCAGCCCATGCTCGACTGGCCAGGCGAGCCGCGCGTCGCATGGCGCGACTGGGAGAAGGCCGCCAGCTATTGCTCGTTTCGCCCCGCCAACATCCATGGTCGCCGCATGGTGCTCACCTGCATGCGCCAAGGCTTGGTCGCCATCGACCCCGCTGACGGCCGCGTCCTCTTCTCGCGGTGGTTCCGCGCCCGGGTGGACGACTCGGTCAACGCCATGACCCCCGTCGTCCATGGCAACCGCGTCCTCATCTCCAGCGCCTACTTCCGCTCCGGCTCCGTCGCCCTCGATGTCCAACCCAGTGCCACCCAGCTCGTCCAGGCATGGAAAAACCTCTCCATGGAAATGCACTGGAGCCAGCCCATCCTCCATCAAGGCCACCTCTACGGCTTCTCCGGACGCAACGAGCCCGACGCCGTCCTCCGCTGCGTGGACTGGCAGTCCGGGGACGTGAAGTGGGAGCGAAACGAGCGCTGGCCCAAGCACGGTGGCCCACAGCCCCCCGTCTTCGGACGCGGCTCCTTCATCCTCGCCGACGGCCGTCTCATCGCCCTCGGCGAGGGGGGCCTTCTTGGCCTCTTCTCCCCCCACCCCGCCGAATGCCGCGAGCTCGGCCGTTGGCAGGTCCCGGACCTCCGTTACCCCTGCTGGGCCGGCCCCATCCTCTCCGGCAAACGCCTCTTCCTCCGGTCCGAGGACTTCCTCGTCTGCCTCGCCGCCGGCCGCTGAATCGCCTCGGCCCACCCGGCCGCCGCCCCCGCCGTCCCCGCGCCGCCGTCACCGCCCACGCAAGGTCCCGGACGCCCACGCCTCAAGCACCGCCGCCACCGCATCCCAGCAAGGCTCCTTCATCCGGCGTGCCTCCCGGGCCATCGCCCGGCAACGCCCCTCAAGGCCGAGGTCCCCCACCTCATCCCGCGGCGCGTCGCCAAGCACCGATGCCGCGCCTGTCGGCCCAAGCATCCCTTCCAGCCATTCCACAACCGCGCTCCTCGGCACCGGGCATCCATCGCGCACGGCCTGCTCCACGGCCTTCATCCACGCCAACGCCCGCCGCGCGGCCTCCGGGGACACCCCGCGCCCCGTCCAACCCGGCTCCTTCTTGCCAAACAACGGCCCCACCGCCGCCCATAGCCTGCCCCGCGGGACCGCCGGCACCCCGGCCCCGGACTCCATGCCCGGTTCCCCAAGGTGTTCGCCAATCAACCGGGCAAGCCCTGCCGCCGTCCTTTCAGTCTTCATGTCGGGTCGCAACGCGAATGCAGTTCACGGAACAAACCCGGCCGCGACGCGAGGAGCCGTCGCGCCTTTCCGAGCGCCCGGCGAATCCGCACGCCAATCGTCGCGCGGTCCATCCCCATGGCCTCCGCAAGCTCCGCATGCGTCCTCCCCTCCCCGTAGTGCCCCCGAATCAACGCCCGCTCGGTACCCGTCAGCCGCATCTCCACCTCCGCCAGCCATCCCCCCAACTCCAGCAGGTCCACCCCCTCCCATGGCTCCCTGCCGCCGTCCACCACGCCCTCCATGTCCACCGCACCCCCCGCGCACGCCGCCCGCCCCTCCACCCCGCCGCGCCGCGCCGCCCGCATCGCCCGGCACAGGTCGATCGCCCGACGCCCCGCCATCAACCGCACCATGGCCCGCAATTCCTCGAACGTGCCCATCCGCGTCACCTTCTCCGCCGCGTCCCGTATGGCCATCACCGCCGCATCCTCCGCGTCGGCCAACCCGTGCCCCGTCAATCGCCGCCGTGCCGCATGAAACGCCTCCGGCCATAACAACCCAAACGCCTCGCTCCATGCGGCCTCGTCCCCGGACCGGAGCTGTTGGATGTCGGGTTGCGGCACCCTGCCACCCTCGCGGCCGCCCCGGCGCCCTTCAAGGCCCCCCGCCCACCGGACTTTCCCGTGTCTTCCGGCCCGGCCCATGGAACGATCCGCCCATGGCAAGGTCCTCCGATGCTCTCTGGCGACGCCTCTCCTCCGGCCGCAGGCTCTTCCTCCTTTCAGGCCCGTGCGCGGCCGAGTCCGAGGCCCTCTGCCTTCGCGTCGCCCGACGTCTGCGCGACGTCTGCGACACGCTCGGCATCGACCTTGTCTTCAAGGCCAGCTTCGACAAGGCCAACCGCTCCTCGGGCACCTCCTACCGCGGCCCCGGCATGGAACAGGGTCTCGCCATCCTCGCCCGCATCCGACGCGACCTCGGCCTGCCCGTCATGACGGACGTCCACACCGAGGCCCAATGTCTCGAAGCAGGGAGCGTCTGTGACATCCTTCAGATCCCCGCCTTCCTCTGCCGCCAAACCGACCTCGTCCGCGCCGCCGTCCAGTCCGGCCGCATCGTCAACGTCAAGAAGGGCCAGTTCATGGCCCCGGCCGACATGGCCCACGTCGTCGCCAAGGCCCGCTCATCGGGCCCCGGCCACCTCCTCCTCACCGAACGCGGCACCACCTTCGGCTACCACAACCTCGTCGCCGACATGCGCTCCATCCCCATCATGCGCCGCAGCGGGGTCCCCGTCGTCTTCGATGCCACCCACTCCGTTCAATTGCCCGGTGCCAACGGCGACTCCTCCGGAGGCCAACGCGAGTGGGCTCCCGTCCTCGCCGCCGCCGCCGTCGCGGCCGGCTGCGACGGTCTCTTCATCGAAACCCATCCCGACCCCGACAACGCCCTCAGCGACGGCCCCAACATGATCCCCCTCGCGCAAATGCCCCCGCTCCTCGCACGCCTCAAGGCCCTCTGGGACGTTCCCTAGGGTCGCGCCTCGTCCCTCAAGGTTGTTGCGTGGCCCCATGAAAGCCCTCGGGCGAGGCGCGAGGACGGATCCGATCCGCGGCGAACCACCAACCCCCGGTGAGACATGACGCGAGCCCAATGATTCCGTCGCGTTGGCAAGGCCGCGGTCATGGAGGTCCACGGTCCGCCGCGGGCAGCCTCCGGCCCCAGCCTCGCCCCCTTCGCCAATCCTTCCCGCCCAAGACCTCCAAAACCCCGGCTCCTCCGATTCGACGGTTGGCGTCCGCACCCGTCTTCCATACGATCCCGGCCCATGATCTCCCGGTTTGCTGGCTTGATTGCCCCACTGGTCGCCGTCGCCGTCGCCACGGCAGCCGACTCCTTCACCTTGGCCGTCATCCCCAAGGGCACCACCCATGAGTTCTGGAAGTCCGTCCACGCAGGTGCCGTCAAGGCCGAGCAGGAACTCAACAGCAAGGGCGTCAAGACCCGCATCTTCTGGAAGGGCCCCCTCCGCGAGGACGACCGCGACCAACAAATCCAGGTCGTCGAGAACTTCGCCAGCAGGCGCGTCTCCGGCATCGTCCTCGCCCCCCTCGACTCCCGCGCCCTCGCCCAGCCCGTCAAGGGCGCCGTCCAGTCCGGCGTCCCCGTCGTCGTCATCGACTCCGACCTCAACTCGGACCAACACCTTAGCTTTGTGGCCACCGACAACCACAAGGGCGGCATGATGGCCGGCGAACACATGGCCAAGCTCCTCGGCGGCAAGGGCAACGTCATCCTCCTCCGCTACCAGGTCGGCTCCGCCAGCACCGAGGCCCGCGAGAAAGGCTTCCTCGAAGCCCTTGCCAACCACCCCGGGATCCGCCTCGTCTCCGCCGACCAATACTCCGGCCCCACCCGCGAGACCGGCTACCAGGCCGCCCAGAACATCCTCAACCGGTTCGGCAACCAGGTGGACGGCATCTTCTGCCCCTGCGAACCCCCCACCGTCGCCATGGCCAAGGCCCTCCGCGACATCGGCAAGGCAGGCGGCAAGGTGAAGATGATCGGCTTCGACTCCGGCTCGGCCTCCGTCCTCGACCTCAAGAACGGCGACCTCCAGGCCCTCGTCGTCCAGGACCCCGTCAAGATGGGTTACCTCGGCGTCATGACCATGGTCGAGCATCTCCAAGGCAAGAAGATCGAGAAACGCATCGACACCGGCGTCGTCCTCGTCACCGCCGACAACATGGCCCAGCCCGCCGTCCGGGACCTTCTCGAGCCCCCCATCAAGAAGTACCTGAAGGAATAACGCCCACGCCTTCCCCAACCCTCCCCCTTCAATCCCCGCCGGCCGGAGCCTCGCCCGCAACACCCCGGATGCCCTCACCCCACGCAAGCCAGCCGGCCCCCCATGGCACGCCAAGGCTACGCCTCTCCGGCATCTGCAAGGCTTTCGGCGCCACCAAGGCCCTTCGTGGCGTCCACCTCGCCGTCCAGCCCGGCGAGGTTCACGCCTTGATCGGCGAAAACGGCGCCGGCAAGAGCACCCTCATGAAGGTCCTCTCCGGCGCCCATGCCCCCGACGCCGGCTCCATCCACCTCGACGGCCTCGACTTCAAGCCCAAGGACCCCATGGACGCACGCCGCGCCGGCGTCGCCATGATCTACCAGGAACTCAACCTCGCCCCCCATCTTTCCGTGGAGGAAAACATCCTCCTCGGCGCAACACCTCATCGCCACGGCTGGATCCGGCGCGCACGCCTCTCCGACCTCGCTCGCAACGCCCTCGCCCAGCTCGGCGCCGACGACATCCCCCTCAAGTCCCCCGTCGGCTCCCTCCCCATCGCACGGCAGCAACTCGTCGAGATCGCCCGTTCCCTCATCTCCCGCCCGCGTGTCCTCATCATGGACGAACCCACCAGCAGCCTCACCCGCGTGGACGCCGAAAACCTCTTCCGCGTCATCCGCCGCCTCGCCGACTCCGGCGTCTCCATCGTGTACATCAGCCACTTCCTTGAGGAATGCCAGGCGCTCTGCTCCCGCTGGACCGTCCTTCGCGACGGCGAATCCGTCGGCCACGGCGAGATGCAGGACACCCCCGTCCAACACATCATCCGCCTCATGGTCGGCCGCGACGTCAGCGAGCTCTATCCAAGGACCCTCAAGACCCTCGGGCCCGTCCTCCTCCAGCTCGACTCCCTCCGGGGCCGCTCCAAGCCCGCCTCCGCATCCCTCGCCCTGCGCGCCGGCGAAATCCTCGGCGTCGCCGGGCTCGTCGGAGCCGGCCGCACCGAAACCCTCCGCGCCCTCTTCGGCCTCGACGACCTCCTCGACGGCGCCGTCACATGGGACGGTGCCACCGACCGCGGCCAGCCCCCGTCCCAACGCCTCGCTCGCGGCATGGGCCTCCTCAGCGAGGACCGCAAGGGCGAGGGCCTCCTCCTCAACCGCAGCATCTCCGAAAACCTCCTCGCCACCCGCCTCGGCCCCCTCGCGCGGCTCGGCTGGCTCCTTCATGGCCGCGCCCGTGCCACGGCCCGCCTCTGGATGGACGCCATGGAGGTCAAGGCCCCCAGCCCCGACACCCCCGTCGGACACCTCAGCGGCGGCAACCAACAAAAGGTCGCCCTCGGCCGCCTCCTCTACCACCAAGCCTCCGTCCTCCTCCTCGACGAGCCCACCCGCGGCATCGACGTCGGATCCAAGGCCTCCATCTACCGCCGCATCGGCGAGGCCGCCCGCGACGGCAAGGCCGTCCTCTTCGTCAGCTCCTACCTGCCCGAGCTTCTCGGCGTCTGCGACACCATCGCCGTCATGTGCCGCGGCTCCATCGTCGCAACCCGGCCCGCGTCCGATTGGTCCGAGCACGAGATCATCGCCGCCGCCCTCGGCCGCGCCCACGAGCCATCCACCATGCCCGCCCCCCTTCCAACCGCCCCTCCTGATGCACCCGCACCCCTCTTCCTCCGTGCCCCCCGTTTCCCGTCGCCTCCTTTCGGCCGCCCAACGCTGGCTCGACGTCGTCGGCCCATTCCTCGGCCTTCTCCTCGTCCTCGGGCTCCTCGCCCTCAGCGAGGAGGCCCGCCCCTTCATCTTCACCGGCGCCAACTTCAAGGTCGTCCTCACCCAGACCGTCATCGTCGCCATCGGCGCCCTCGGCATGTCCCTCGTCATCGTCAGCGGCGGCATCGACCTCAGCGTCGGCTCCGTCGTCGCCTTCACCTCCGTCCTCGGCGCGCGTCTCCTCGTCGCCGACGTCCCTCCCGTCCTCGCCGTCGCCGCCGTCGTCGCCGCAGGGGGCGTCATCGGCCTCGTCAACGGCGCCATCATCGCCGGCCTGCGCATGCTCCCCTTCATCGTCACCCTCGGAATGATGGGCGTCATCCGCGGCGCCGCGAAATGGCTCTCCAACAAGCAGACCGTCTCCGCCCCCGAAAACTCGCCCGTCAACGCCATCATGGCCCGCGTTCACCCCAATGACTTCCTCCCGCTCCCCCTTGGCGTCTGGGTCGCCGTCGCCCTCGTCGCGGTCATGGCCGTGGTCATGAACCGCACCATCTTCGGCCGCCATGCCTTCGCCATTGGCTCCAACGAGGCCACCGCCCGCCTCTGCGGCATCCGCGTCCGCTGGACCAAGCTTGGCATCTACGGCCTCGCCGGACTCTTCTTCGGCACCGCCGGCCTCATGCAGCTCTCACGGCTCACCCAAGGCGACCCCTCCGTCGCCGTCGGCCTTGAGCTCGACATCATCGCCGCCGTCGTCATCGGCGGCGCCAGCCTCAGCGGCGGCACCGGCTCCGTCCTCGGCGCCATGATCGGCGCCCTCATCATGGCCGTCCTCCGCAATGGCACCAACCAGCTCGGCTGGGAAACCTACGTCCAGGAAATCCTCATCGGCGTCGTCATCGTCCTCGCCGTCGGCGTGGACCGCTTCCGCCACGCCCGCCCGCGCTGAACCCCGCCTCCAGACCCTAGGCACGCCATCCCCACCCCCGTCGCTCAATCCCTGTACCGCCGCGTGATGTCGCCGTACGCGTCGATCCGCCGGTCCCGCAGGAATGGCCAGTGCGTCCGCGTCTCGTCCACCCTCGCAAGGTCCACCGTCACCAACAGGTTCTCCGCCCCGCCTACGCTCGCCTTCGCAAGCACCTGCCCCGACGTCCCCGCCACGAACGACTGGCCCCAGAACTCCAGCCCATCCCCGCCCTCCGGACGTTCCAGCCCCACCCGGTTCACCGCCGCCACATAGCACCCGTTTGCCACCGCGTGCGCCCGCTGGATCGTCTCCCACGCCCCATGCTGGTTCACCCCATGCTCCGCCTTCTCCGACGGATGCCACCCGATCGCCGTCGGGTAAAACAACACCTCCGCCCCAGCCAACGCCGTCAGCCGCGCCGCCTCCGGGTACCATTGGTCCCAGCAAATCAACACCCCGATCCGCCCATGCCGCGTGTTCCACGACCGGAACCCCGTGTCCCCGGGCGTGAAGTAAAACTTCTCGTAGAACAGCGGGTCGTCCGGGATGTGCATCTTCCGGTACAACCCCAGCACCGTCCCGTCCGCGTCGATCACCACCGCCGTGTTGTGGTACAACCCAGCCGCCCGCCGCTCGAACAACGACGCCACCACCACCACCTTCCGCCTCCTTGCCAACCTCTGGAACGCCTCCGTCGAGGGCCCCGGGATGCTTTCCGCCAACCCAAAGGACTCGTGCTTCTCCGCCTGGCAGAAGTACTGCGACCGAAACAACTCCTGCGTGCAGATCACCTGCGCCCCGTCCTTCGCCGCCCGCTCCGCCGCCTTCAGGCATGTCTCAAGGTTCTCCCCCGGGTCCATGCCGCACGCATGCTGCAACAAGCCCAGCCCCACCTGCCGCCCCCTCCTCACAATCTTTGCGCTCATCGTTTCCCGTTCCACCCAACCCTCCCCATGCCCCCGCACGAGTCAATCCGAGTTCTCCATCCTGAATCCCCACGCAAGAAGTTTTTCGGCTCACGGCTCCGGCCATGGACGCGGATGGAGTGGCCAACGGATGGATCCCAAGGACCCCATCCGTTCACCCTCTCCAAAAAGCCCGGGCATCCCCATGCAGGG
>CAIYFP010000502.1 GCA_903925515.1 uncultured Verrucomicrobiota bacterium | reverse complement strand
TATTCTTCGCGACGGGCTCGAAGGCACCATACCGCAAGCAGTCACGCTGCGCGCCGAAGGGGCGAAGCCACTTTCGAGGGTTCACTGGCCCAATCAACCGATGAAATCATCGGCTCTGGTCTTCGCGTGAGGAAATCCCGGCTGCATGCATCACGGGTTCAGCGCATGGGAAGGCTTGGTTTTTGAATCACGCGAGGACGCGAAGAGATCCTCCTGGGTCAACCGGGTGAGGCGAGAACCGGGCGCTCAAAAACGGTTCACGCGGGGATCAGGGTGAGATCCGTCCAATTGACCATGGTCGCCGGATGGGGTTTGGGTCGCCGGATGGCGAGGCCGTTGCGAATCGACAGGGCCGGGGCGTGCCTACCGTGGCAGTGACCTGGCGGTGCCATGGCTTCGGTACGATCGGCTGCTTGCCGGCTGGGGAGGCCAGTCGATCACGGGGCAGCGCAGGGCGCCGCGGGGCTTCACGGAGGCGCCGATTCGCGAAGGGGTGGTCGAGAGCCCGTGGGACCGATGGGTGGGAGGCGTGATCCTTGGGCACGAGAAGGAGTCATTGCGGGTGTTGAGGGATGCTGGAGGGGATCGTCGGGAACAAGCCGCCGTGCGGCGGGGCGAGCTGGCCTTCTGGCCGGATGGGGACGCGATGGTGAGGGCTGCGGAGGGAGCCTTGTGCCAGCGACGCAGCGGCGGCCCAAGGGATCCGGAGGTTCTGGAAGCGGGCGCATGGCAACCCCGAGATGCGCAGCTTCGTGGGGGCGCTCCTCGATCAACTGTCAAACGGACAGATCTGACCCCAATGCCCCGGCTAGGGCACGACCCAGTTTGGCGCACGGTGAACCCTCCCTGTGGCCTCCGTCAGGAGGCGGGCGAATCGCTCGACGCCTCGACGGGCGGGCGCGTCGAGGTCGTACTGGACATGGCCGCCGAGGTAGGCGCGCCGAAAGGGTTCGTCGAAGTCGGTGGCTTGCCGGGACACATCATGCAGCTGCGCCAGCCCGCGGTGTCCGGCATCGAGGAGGACACGGCGAAGTTCGCGAGGGGAATCCCTGCGGAGGACCCATGCGGCAAAGACGAATGGCAGGCCCTCCTGGTGCCACCATGCCTCGCCAAGGTCCCACCATGGACGCGCCGGGTGGGCATGGCGAAACGCGATGGCGGGGTTGCCGATGAGGAGGGTGGCCTCATGCGAGGGGACGTCGGCATGGGATGCCAACGGCTCGAGCCGGGGATGAAGTCCGGCCGAGCGCAGGAGGACACGGAGGAGGTTGATGCTGGTGCGCGAGGCGGGGTCGATGCGGACGGAGGAGACCTCGCGGAGGGGAACGGCATGGGTAACGCCCACGGAGAAGACGGGGCCGCGGGATAGGATGCCGAGCCCGTCGAGGACTTCGAGGCCGGGATGCTCCATGGCCTCGGTGATGGAGAGGAGGGCGGCGTCGAGGCGGCCATGGTGGAGTTCGGGAGCGAGCCGGGAGGGCGGCAGGAGAACGACGTCGGCGAGGCCGCGGGTGAGCGGCACGGCGTTGAGGTAGGGTACGGACCCGATGCGAAAGGGTGGGGTCATGGGGCTGGGGCTAGAAGGGGTCGGCGTCGCCAGACTCGTAGTCGGGGTGGGGGTTGTCGTCTGGGCCACCGCGGGGCGGGCGTTGGGAGGTGCGGCCCCATACGGACTTGAGCTGGACGGGCTCGACGAGAGGCCCGGGGATTTCCGCGAGGAACCGGCTGGCCTGCTGGAAGCCGTCGCCGCCATGGACGGTGCGAAGGAGGGGATGACAAAGGTAGAGCTCCCGTTCGGCGCGGGTGACGGCGACGTAGAAGAGGCGGCGTTCCTCCTCGAGGGCCTCGGGCCTGTCCACGGAGCGATGGGTGGGGAAGAGGCCGTCGCAGAGCATGATGACGAAGACGGTGTCGAACTCGAGGCCCTTGGCTTGATGGACGGTGGAGAGGCGGAGGCGTTCGTCGTCGGGCTCGGGGCTGGCGGAGGCCTCGGCCTCGAGGTTGGTCTGGAGGGCCAGCTGGGCGAGGAACTCGGGGGTGGAGGCGAACTGCTCGGCATAGGCCTGCAACTGGAGCAGCTCGTCGAGGCGATTGCGTGAATTCTCGTAGGATGACTCAAGGTAGGACTTGTAGCCGGACTCGACGACATGGCCGATGCAGCGGGCGGGGAGGTCGCGCCATGCGGGGTCGGCGATCCGGGAAAGGGTTGCGGCGAGGGCGGCCCAGTCTGCGGCGGCCTTGCTGGGGACGGACTTGCCCATGGCCTTGAGGCTGGGCGCGAGGCAATCCGAGGGGCGCGGTCCCGGGGGCGGGGAGAGCTGGGTGGGGAGGCCGTCGTTGTCGGAGGGCGCGGGCATGGCCATGACGGGGATCTCGGAGAGTCGGGGCTCGATCTGGGAGCGGAAGAGGGATGCGAGCTTCTCGGCGCCCTTGGTGCCGACGCCTGGCAACATCTTGACCAAGCGCTGGAAGGCGAGCTCGTCGAGGGGATTGACCATGAGCTTGAGGTAGGCGGCGACGTCCTTGATGTGGGCCTGCTCGAAGAAGCGGATGCCGGAGGTGATGCGGAAGGGGACATTGCGGCGCGTGAGCTCCATCTGGAGCTCGAGGGCATGAAAATGGGAACGGTAGAGGACGGCCATGCGGCCGAGGGGAACGCCCTCGTCGCGGAGCTGCAAGACGCGTTGGGCGACGAAGATGGCCTGCTCGGTGCCGGTGGGTGAGGGCACGACGGCGGGGAGGGGGCCGTCGGGACGCACGGCATGGAGGACCTTCTTGAACTGGCGGGTGTTGCCGGCGATGGCGGCGTTGGCGACGGCGAGGATTTGGGGGGAGCTGCGGTAGTTGGTCTCGATGCGGAAGACGCGGGCGCCGGGGTGGCGCTTGGGAAAGTCGAGGATGTTGGAGAAGTCGGCGCCCCGCCATGAATAGATGCTCTGGGCGTCGTCGCCGACGACCGTGAGGTTGCGATGGAGGCCGGACATGAGGTCCACGAGGGAGGCCTGGAGGTGGTTGGTGTCTTGATACTCGTCCACGAGCACCGCCTGGAACCGTTGCTGGTACAGGTCGCGCACGTCCGCATGGTCCGCGAGCAACCGGTGCCACAGGACGAGGAGGTCGTCGAAGTCCATCAGGCCAGCCCGGCGCTTGCGGTCGGCGAACCGTTGCTGCACGGCATGGATTTGGGCGGACAAGGGGAGGAAAGCAGGGTGATCCTGGGCGAGGACGTCGGCCAGCTTGCGGCCCGTGTTGATGGCCGAGGAAAAGATGTCGCCCAAGGCCTCCGCCTTGGGGAAGCGGGTCGCCTTCACGTCCACGCCCGAATCCCCGATGCATGCGCCCAGCAGGTCCTTGACGTCCTCGCGGTCGGCCACGGTGAAGTCCGGCCGGTAGCCGACGCGTTCGGCGTGGAGGCGAAGGATGCGGAGGCCAATGGAATGGAAGGTGCCACCCCAGAGCTGGGGCATGTCGCCGCCGAGCAAGGCGCCGACGCGTCCCATCATTTCGCGGGCGGCCTTGTTGGTGAAGGTGAGGAGAAGGACCCGCTGGGGAGGGACGCCGTTTTCGACGAGCCATGCCACGCGGTAGGTGAGGGTGCGCGTCTTGCCGGAGCCAGCGCCCGCAAGGACGAGGGAAGGGCCGGCTGGGGCAGTCACGGCCTCGTGCTGCTGGGGATTGAGCTCGTCATGGTAGTTGATCCGAAGCCGGGGCGTCGGCCGGTCCATGTGCAATTCGTATTCGCGAGCCACGGGCCACACGGTAGGACCTGAAGCTCCGCAAGGCAGGGGATTTCTGGCACGGAGTCGTCCGGGTTCCGGCCTCCCCCGGGAAGTTCCGGGGTTCCACGCGGGGACCGGACCTGCTTTCCTCTCGGGGAGTCATGAGTCTTGCGGAGCACAGGGAGGCGATCGACGGGATCGACGCTCAAATCGTGGCGCTGCTGAACGAGCGCACGCGGCACGTCCTTGAAATCGGCGCCATCAAGCACCGGCAGGGGCAGGAGATCTACGCCCCCCACCGCGAGCGCGCCGTGCTCGACAAGGTATGCCGCCTCAACCATGGCCCCATCACCCACGAGGGACTCCGCGCCATCTACCGCGAGGTCATGTCCTCCGCCCTCGCCCTCGAGAAGAGCCTCACCATCGCTTACCTTGGCCCGGAGGCCACCTTCACCCACCAGGCCGCCGTGAAGCGCTTTGGCGCCAGCCTTTCCTACTCCCCCCAGCGCACCATCGCCGACGTCTTCAACGAGGTCGCCAAGCATCGTGCCGACTACGGCGTCGTGCCCGTCGAGAACTCCACCGAGGGCGTCGTCACCCACACCCTCGACATGTTCGTGGACAGCGACCTCAAGATCGTCTCGCAGGTCGTCCTGCGAATCTCCCATTGCCTCGCCAGCAAGGAGAAGCCCAAGGCCGGCAAGCTCGACTCCATCCTCCGCCTCTACGTCCATCCCCAGACCCTCGCCCAATGCCGCGCCTGGATCGCCCGCAACCTCCCCTCCGCCGAGCTCGTCGAGACATCCTCCAACGCGCGCTCCGCCGAGCTTGCCGCCACCGAGCCCCGCTCCGCCGCCCTCTGCGGCGAGCTCGCCGCCCAGACCTACGGCGTGCCCGTCGTCGAGCGCGACGTCCAGGACAACTCCTCCAACGCCACCCGCTTCTTCGTCCTTGGACGCCAGGCTCCCCCGCCCAGCACCTCCGATCGCACCAGCCTCATGTTCAGCATCCGCGACGAGGTCGGCGCCCTCCATACCGCCCTCGCCCCCTTCCGCCGCTACCGGATCAACATGACGAAGATCGAGTCCCGCCCCTCCAAGCGACGGGCATGGGAATACTTTTTCTTCGTGGACTGCGACGGCCATGCGGAGGCCGGGCGTCTTGCCAAGGCCATCAAGCAGCTCGGCGAGCATTGCTCCTTCGTGAAGGTCCTCGGCAGCTATCCCAACGGCGACTGACCCGCCCCCATGGCGCGCGACGGTTTCGTCTCCAGCGCCGCACATGCTGGACCCGGGGCCGCGTGGCCCGGGGCGTTACACCCCAATCCCCGCGCACGGGGCAGGGAATCTCTCGGTCCCCAAGCAGACGGTTGCGGCAGGCTGCGTGCCAACTCGCCATCGTGGCGGATCGGCATGAAACCCGGCTTGGGCATCCATGGGACCGCATTCTTCGCGGCATCGCGTCATGGCGCGAGGAATCCCCGCCTCATGCATCTCGGAATCCGTGCAGGATGCGGCCTCGGTTCTTTCACGCCATGACGCCATGAGGACGTGTCTCTTCAGCCCTCTGTCGGCGCAGCCCTTCCCTTTTCGCGGAACACAGGCCGCCTCTCTCTGGCACGAAGCCGGCAACCGGGTGCTTCCAATGCATCGTGGACGGTTCCGGCGCCTTCGCATGCCCGACCCTTTGGGCCGGGCGGTCTGGCTCGGGTTCGTAAGGTTGTTTGGGGATGAACGGCCCCTCGGACGACGACCCGCGCCCCTGCCGATCCATCGCCCTCCCATCATGGCACGCAGCGTTCCACCGATCGCCTTGGCCGTGGATCGGAGGGTTCATCCATGCTTGCGCGGGAATTCTGGCGCGTTGCGGCGACCCTGAGGGCGCGGGCGGTATCGGGGTGGAAACGCCTGTTCGATGGTCGCGGGCGGGCTTGGGTCTGAGATGGCAAGGTTGAGTGCGAGTTGCACCGCCATGGCGGGGTCGATGCCATGCAGCTCGATGAGGCGGTCGGCGAAGAAGTCGGCGCACCAACGCTGGACGTCGGCGGCCTGGCGTCGCAGTTCCTCGTCGTCCTCTTCGAGCGACCCCATTCCTTCGAGGGACGCCGCCTGTTCCGGGGAACCCGCCGCCGCCATGAGGGTCCCGGCCGAGCGCGTCGTGAGCCATGAGCACCGAAGCCCCTCGGCGACCAAACGATCGAAGGCATCGGGGGAGATGCGGGACCTCATGCCGGAGCGGGCCATGGCGTCCTCGATGGTGCGGACAATGCGGGGACGGGCGGGCGCGGCCGGGAGCGTCCACCCTTTCTGTGCGGCGAGATCGCCCGAGGCCATCAGGACCGGGTAGTGGTCCATGACATGGGCGACCTCGGCCTCGGGTGCCCCCGCGCGGGCCAAGGCCGCCGCGAGCGCCTCGTCCGAAATCCATGGGTTCGCCTCGACGGCGTCGGCGGCCGCCATGCGCCATGTGCCGACGCGGAGGAAATGGAGGGTGCCGGGATGAGCTCTGAGGCCAGACAACCCCGCGGCGGCCGCGACGTTCACGTCCTGCTGGCCCGAGGACACGCGATGGGCAAGGCGCTGGATGAGGCGGGCCACGGGGTCCTCTCGGGTCCATGCGAGGGCCATGTCCGACGCCGTCCCCGGTGCCGCGTGCACGGGCGAGTCCCATGGACGGAATGGCAGCGGCGCAACAAGGAGGGCGACGACGAGGACGGACGCGATGCAGAGGAGCCGGACGGTCCAGTCGGAGGCGACGAGCCTTGCTTGCGCCGCCCATGACGTGCGGCGGGCCGCAAGTTTCCCCGCGTGGGGTAAGCCGTCCATGGGGCCGGGACGGGATGCATCCGCGTGATGGTGGAATGTGTGTGGACCGCGCTGGGATGTCTTCATGGAGTGCATGGCTGCTTGACCTGCCGGCGTGCATAGGACTTCGGTCCGACGTCGCAACTTTTTCTCCGGCCCGGGCTCCATGGGTGCACGGCAGGCGCGGGCGCGGGCGCGGGCGCGGGCGCCCATGGCCGGGGAAACCTTGCGCGGCTTTGGGCGGCGGGGCCGGATGGCCTTGGGCGACACGTGCGGCGGCTACACGCCCCAGCCCCTGCGATACTCGCGCGACCAGAGCTTGCGTTGCGCGCGGCCGGCACCGCGTAGCGCGCCGGTCGCGGGGTCCACGTCCACGGCGCCCGTGGTCCGCCATGCGATGTTGCCAAGGTGGCAGAGGTGGACGCTGCGGACACCGTCGGCCACGGGGGCGTTCAGGGGGACGTCGTCGCGGAGGGCGTCGATGAAGTTCGAGAAGTGGGCCTTGTCGTTGTAGCCACCCTTCACGGCCCGCAATTCCTTCCCGGCGGGGTCGAGGACGCGGTAGGAGCCGGACGCGTCCATGGCGAGGATGCCGCCGTCGCCGTAGAACGTGACGAACCCGGGCGCGTCGCCCTTGCGGGGATGGCAGCTGGAATGGTCCCAGAGGATTCCGGCCGAGCCGAAGTCGAAGTGGGCGGACAAGGTGTCGGGGGTTTCCTGGTCGTCATCGAAGTGGAGGCGGGAGCCGTTGGCGGTGACGCGGCGCGGGAACTGGACCCCGAGGCCCCAGCGCGCGATGTCGAGGGCGTGGGGGCCGTTGTTGGCGAGCTCGCCGCCGCCCCAATGCCAGCGCCAGTGCCATTGGTAGTGGACAAGGTTGTCGAGGTAAGGGCGTTCCGGGGCAGGTCCCTGCCAGAGGCCGAAGTCGAGCCATGACGGCACCGGGGCGGGCTTGCCGCGGCCGAGGGTGGCGCGTGCGTTGTCGTACCGGCACCGGGCCATGCGGACGGGGCCAATGACGCCGGCATGCAGCTCCTCGATGGCCCTGCGGACGGACGGCGAGCTGCGGCGTTGCGTGCCGAGCTGGACGACCCGGCCGGCGGAGCGGGCGACCTCGGCGAGGCGCATGCCCTCGTGGGCGTTGTGGCTGCCGGGCTTCTCCACGTACACGTGCTTCCCGGCCTTGCACGCCATCACCCCCGCCACGGCGTGCCAGAAGTTCGGGGCGGCGATGCTCACGGCGTCGATGTCGCGGTCGTCCAGCATCCGGCGAAGGTCGGCGACGGAGCCCGGACGACGGCCCGTCTTGCTGAGGACCCTCTGGGCGGCCGCGTCACGCCGTCGCTCGTCCACGTCACAGACACAGGCCACCTCCGCCCCGGGCACGTCGAGCAAGGCCGCCACGTGGTCCATGCCGCGCCCGAGGCCCATCACGCCCACGCGGACTCGACGCGAGGGCGACCGGTCGGCGGCGAGGGCAGGGGCGACGCCCGAGGCGAGGACGGCCGCGAGCATGCCCGAGGCGAAGCGACGGCGTGAAACGGCCCCGGGCGGATGTCCATGGAGGGAGTGCATGGCGTGATTCAAGCCATGAAGGCCGGGCCAAATCCATGGGGAAGGGATGTCCCTGATCCCGGCGCTGGAAGCGTTGCAGCGCCGGTTTCCCGACCGGCACGCCATGGCGTGGGTGGCAGCCCGGGTTCCCGCGAACTTTTTCCTAATAAACCTGGGACGGCCCCGTTATCCCAGCAGCACGGCATGGATTCACCAGCCCATGAGACGGGGCGGGACGCGGCGGGCGCGACGGGCGCCCGGCACGTCCGCGAGGCGTTGGAGCGGCACGAGGCCTCGTTGATGGCCTACGCGGTCTCCATCGCCGGGGACCTTGAGACGGCGCGCGACGCGGTGCAGGACACGTTCCTGCGCCTGTGCGAGCAGCCGGATGGGGCTCTCGACGGGCACCTGTTGCCATGGTTGTTCACGGTGTGCCGCAACCGGATCCTCGACGTGCGAAGGAAGGAACGACGCATGACGCCGCTTGAGGCCCACGAGATCGAGGAACGACCCGCGCAAGGTCCTTCGCCAGCCGACGACGCGGCGTGCCATGATGACGCCCGAAGGGCGCGGCAGTTGCTTGCGGGCCTTCCCGCGAACCAACGCGAGGTCGTCCGCCTCCGCTTCGAGCATCACCTGAGCTACGACGAGATCGCACGGGTGACCTCGTTGACGGCCACGAACGTGGGCTTCCTCCTCCACACGGCCCTGAGGACCTTGCGGACCCGCATGGAGGCGAGCCCGTTGCCGCGCCTTGGCGCCAACCCCTGAAGCCCGGACCCACGACACCCATGAAGATCACCCCGGATTCTCCCGAGCTCACCGCCTACGTCCTTGGCGAGCTTTCGCCCGACCAACGCGCCGAGGTCGAGGCCGCCGTTGCCACCTCGCCCGAGCTGGCCGAGGAGGTCGCCACCCTCGGGCAAACCGCCCGCTCCATGGAGGCGTGGTTGGCCGCGCCCGGGGTTGTCCCGGCGCTTGATCCCATGCGCAGGGCCGAAATCCTCGCCGCCGCCTCGGCAAGCGCGGAGGCATTGGGTCACGTCGATGCCAACCCGTTCCGGCAAGGCGCGACCCTCCAACCCGGGCGCGAGGCCGCCGGCTGGCGGGTGATGTTCGCATGGGCATGGACGCGGCTGCGGCAGCCCATCGCCGCGCTGGCGGTCGCGACCGTGGCGATTGCGGCGGTCGCATGGGTGTTTTTTTTGCGTCCGGGCAAAACCGAGATGCAGGTCGCATCGACCGGACTGCGCTACCAGCACCCGAGCGAGCCGGGCCCGCGCAAGCGCGAGCCAGCACGGGCAACTGGCCGGCCCGCCGCCAAGGACAAGGTGGCCGAGGCAAGGCCCGCGCCTGGCCCGGTGGTGGCCGCGGCGCCCCCGGCCGTCGCGCCATCCACCCCGCCCCCGGCCCCCTCTTCGAGCGCGGATCGCCCCGCAGGCAGGGCGGTGGTGAAGGCCCAATCCAGCGCAAGGAAGATGGCGGATGAACCGAGGCGCGAACGACACGCGGACCGGGCCAAGACGTCCGATCCGGTTCCCGTCGCGTCCGCGGTGGCCCCGGCCTCGTCGGCTGCGCCGGCGCCCACGGGCCCGCGCCTTGCCAATCGCTATGGGCTTGGAGTCGAGACGGACGAGCGCAAGGCCATGGCACCGCGCTCGTGGGCGGGCTCCGCGGGCGTGGCCTTGCCGGACACCAACGAGCGCAGGGAGGCGATTGGCTATTTCGACCGTGCGCCCGGCGAGGGGTACGCGGCCGTCGCCGAGAACGACTTCCTGCGCGTGGCCCATGCGCCGCTCTCGACCTTCGGGCTGGACGTGGACACGGCCAGCTACGCGAACGTGCGCCGGTTCCTCCGCGAGGGATCGTTGCCTCCCCGCGACGCGGTGCGGGTGGAGGAGATGGTGAACTACTTCCGGTATGCCTACCCGGCGCCCCGGGGCGACGACCCCGTTTCGCTCAGCGTGGAGGTGACGGCGTCGCCATGGCGGGAGGGTTTCAAGCTGGTGCGGTTGGGCATCCATGCGCGGCCGGTGGAACGCCGGGAACGGCCATCCGCCAACCTCGTGTTCCTGATCGACGTCAGCGGCTCGATGGCGCCCGAGAACAAGCTGCCGATGGTCAAGGGCGCGTTGCGCCTCCTGCTGGACCGGCTCGACGCCCGGGACCGGGTTGCGCTGGTGACGTACGCGGCCGGGTCCGACGTGCTGGCGGAGCCGACGCCGGTGGACGGGGCTGGCAAGGCGCGGTTGACCCGGTTGATCGAAGGGTTGCAGGCCGGCAACGGGACCCACGGCAGCGCCGGCATCGAGGCCGCCTACGCCCTCGCCGGCCGTCATCTCCAGCGGGAACGCGTCAACCGCGTCGTGCTGTGCACCGACGGCGACTTCAACATCGGGAAGACGGGCCATGACGACTTGATGGAGCTGATCACGAGCCGCGCTCGCTCCGGGGTCTTCCTCACCGTGCTCGGCTTCGGCATGGGGAATTACCAGGACGCCACGATGGAGCTGCTCGCGGACAAGGGGAACGGCCAGTACGCGTACATCGACTCGTTCCGGGAGGCGCGGAAGGTGCTGGGGGAGGAGCTGGAGGGCACGCTGGTGACGGTGGCCAAGGACGTGAAGGCGCAGGTGGAGTTCAACCCGGCACGCGCCCGCTCCTACCGGCTTGTGGGGTACGAGAACCGCGCGTTGCAGGACCGCGACTTCCATGACGACACCAAGGACGGCGGCGAGCTGGGCGCGGGCCATCAGGTGACGGTTTTGTACGAGGTGGAGCCAACGACGGCGGGGCCCGGCGTGGGGCCGCTGCGGTACCAGCGCGGTTCGGGGCCCGAGGAGGACGCGCCCGCGCCGCGTCTCAAGCCCGGGCATGAGGACGAGCTGTTGACGGTCAAGATTCGCTACAAGCAACCCGACGCCGACGTCAGCCGGATGCTGGAGGTTCCCGTGAAGGACGCGGACAAGCCACTGGCCGAGGCCGGCACGGACGTGCGGTTCGCGGTCGCCGTCGCCTCGCACGCCATGCTCCTGCGCGGCTCGCCGCATCGGGGGTCCATCACATGGGAGACGGTCCTTCGCATGGCCCAGCAAGGCATGGGGCCCGACCCCGAGGGATACCGCGCCGAGTTCGTGGACCTTGTTCGGCGCTCGATGCAGCTGCGGCGGTGAATCCCCGCGCAAGGAGGAGGGAATCTCTCGATCCACACGCGGATGGGTTGTGCCAGGCTTCGCGCCAACACGCCATCGTAGCGGATGGGCATGTACCCTCGCTTGAGCACCCACGAGACCGCCTTCCTCGCGTCTTTGCGTCTACCAAGGAAACCGCCGGTTGGCCGACCGGCCAGGTTTCACTGGCTCAATCAACCAAGGCCCGCCTTGGCCCTGGTCTTCGCGCGAGGAAATCCCGGCTGCATGCATCACGGGTCAGGCGCATGGGAAGGCTGGGTTATTGAATCACGCCAAGACGCGAAGACGCGAAGAGAGCCGGCGGGATCCACCCTCTGTCGGCGCAGCGTGAGGCGAGAGCCGCTCACTCATAAACTGCTTCCACGTGGATTTGGGGGACCCCACGCACGCATTGACAATCCGGCCCGCCAAGGGCGGCATCTTGGGCCCTTTCGTCGGGGGGCATGAAGGCCCCGCGTGGAGAAAGGGACAGTCAAATCCACGGCCATGGAAATACTCGTCATCACGGTGTTGCGCTCCCTCGTCGCGGCGACCCTTTGGGTCATCCTCCGGGCGTTGACCCCGGCGGAGCCGCCGCGGACCGCGCAACGCATGGCGAGGGCCGGCGAGGGGGGCCCCGGGTTGTGGCGCCAGTGGCAGGAGGAGGACCTGCGTCGTGCCGAGGAGGCGCGCGCCCGGCGACGTCGCGAGCGGCTCTCCCGGCCGAGCTTCTGGGGCGTGGCAGTCCTGCATGGGCGCCCGGCATCATGGGGCCTGCGATGGTTGTACGCCGACCCCGCCGAGCTTGCGCAGGAGGACTTCGTCTTCATCGCGCCCACGGTAGGTGGACGTGAGGTGCTTTGGCATGTGGCGCATTATTGCCCCATCGACTGGGACGGCTTGATGGCATGGCAGGACGAGGTGCCCCCAAGGATGGGGCGCTTCGTGCGGTTTGCGGAGTCCGGCGGCGGGCTGGCCTATGTGATGGACCCCCGGTTCTCAAATCCCCCCGTGTGGCTCTATAACCCCCGCACCCATGACATGACCTTGGTCTGCGGCCGGTTCACGGACTTCGGGCAGTTCACGCGATGGAAATGCACGCCGCCCGACCCCGGGGAAAACCATGGCGCCCTGAATCCGGCCCTCGCCGTGGCCTAGTGTCGTGTCTCACAAATGGCTGGCGTTTCGCCACGAGGGATTCTCGTGTCTAACGCGGCGCGAGCGACGAGCAGACCCGCAGAGGTCTGTGAGGAGCGAGCCACGACGTGGGACGCGAAAAGAGCCGCGGCCCTTCGGGTGGCTCCATGAAGGCCCCGGGGCTTCGTGGTTCGTCCGTCCCAGACCGCTGCGGGCAGGCTCCGTCCTCACGCCTTGCCCGGGGCATTCTTGGAGCCACCCAACACCCGCGATTTGTGAGGCACGACACTAGCGGGGACGCCCGCCCCGGCCGGCTTCGCTTGCCCGGTCCGAGCCGTCCGGGATGGCTACGCCATGGCGCTGGCCTGGAGTTCGCGGGTTCGCTCCCGGATCGACGCCAGCCTTGCCTCGGTCGCGCCCCGGTCCGAGGCCGTGGGCAAGGTCTTTTCCATCACGTCTTCCCATTCCCGGAGGCATGCCAATTCGGCCGCGGGCGTCCCATGCTCCTTCTCCCACGACGCCAACGACCCGAGGACGGACGCGAGGTCGCCTTGCGTCTGGGGCATGGCTCCCAGGCAATCCATCAGCCGCCGACGGATGGCGAGGCTCTCGCGCCATGCCTCGCCTGCCTGTTGCCAGCGCCCCAGCGCGGACTCGACTTGGCCCACGTGGTCCAAGGAGATGCTCAGGTCACGCAGCGCCATGGGCGTAGACCCCAGCTCTTCCACTATCCGCCGATTGATGGCGAGGCTCTCTCGCCATGCCTCGCCCGCCTGTTCCCAGCGCCCCAGCGCGGATTCGACCTCGCCCACGTGGTCCAAGGAGACGCTCAGGTCGCGCAGCGCCCCGGGCGTTGGCCCCAGCCCTTCCACCATCCGGCGACTGATGGCGAGGCTCTCGCGCCATGCCTCGCCCGCCTGTTCCCAAAGTCCCAGTACGGACTCGACCCTGCCTAAGTGGTCCAAGGACACGGCGAGGTCGCGCAGCGCCTCGGGAGTTGGCCCGGTTTTCTCCATCAATTGGCGAACAATGCCGAGGCCCTCGCGCCATGCCTCGCCCGCCTGTTCCCAACGCCCGAGCGCGAACTCGACTTGGCCCACGTGTTTCAAGGAGATGCTCAGGTCACGCAGCGCCTCGGACGTAGGCCCTACCTCCTCCAGCAGCCGCCGACGGATGGCGAGGCTCTCGCGCCATGCCTCGCCCGCCTCGTCCATGCGACCGGTCTGGAAAGCGACATTCCCGCGAACCTCCATGGCGGTCGCGAACGCCCTTTTCATGTCGGCGGCATGAACCTTGTGGGCCGGCGGGCGAAGGATGGAGACGGCCTCCGATGCAATGCCCATGGCGCGTCCTGGGTCACCCCGGTCGAGCGCGAGTTGGACAAGATCCTTCAGCAGGTGGGGTGGCGGCGGCGCGGCGAGGGTTCCGTCACGCCAGCGGGACCATTCGGACATGAGCAGTTCCTCGCGCATGGACGGGGCGGCGGCGGGACCCAAGACGGTTGCAACCGGGGCAGCGTGCTCCACGGGGACCGGCGGCGGCTCGCGTCGCCGCGGAACGACTTCCCGGCTGAGGGTTCGCACGCTCCAGAGGTCGGGGGCCACGCCGCCGATGCGCGGGATATAGCGGGTGGGGAGGGTGATGACGACGATGCCGGGGACCTCGCGTTCCAGCCGGGAGCGTTGCTCGTTGAGCCGGGCGAGCACGGTGTCGCGGGCGACGTTCCATGCGTCGTCGCCCGGGGAACCATGAAGCTCGATCCAGACGGGCGGCCGACGCGACGGGAACCGGGGGTCGGCATGAAGGGCGCGCATGACCTCGGACACGGCGGACCCAGGGGAGGCTGGAACCACATGCTGGAGCATGGTGGTCTGGAATCCCATGGCGTCCGTCATCCGGCGCCGAAGGGCGGAGAGCGTGGGGGTGTCGTCGGAGTAGAGGAGAACCAACGTGAAGCCCTCATGGCATTCCATGAGGCGCCGGAGATCGCGCCAAAGGTCCTCGTCGAGCGGCAGGTCCTTGGGTTGGACCGGGTCTGGCATGGGTTCAGGCCGGGTGCAGCGACTCCCGGACGAGGGGCAGGACGTCGCACCATGCCGAGCCGTTTCGGTAGTCGAGGATGAGGTGGTTGTCGAAGAGGCGGGCCAAGGTGGCCATGCCGTCGTTGCGGTCCAAGGCGGGGGTCTTGGTTTTGGCCACGTCGAGGAGCCATTCACGGTCCTCCTTGGAGAGCGGGTAGTCGGCGCGGGTATCCCGGACGGCATGCTCCAGCACAAGTCCGTCACGCATGGGCAAGGGTTCCCCGGGCGGCTTGAGCAGGGCGCGCCGAATGATCAGGAAGAAGATTCGGAGGTTGCCGCCGCTTTGATGGGCAACATCCCGCATTCGCGCCTCGGGAAAGACCTCGGTCCATCGTGGGAAATGGGCGGTGAGGACCGAAAGCATGAGGTCGATGCCGGGCTCGTGCCGGGTTCCTTGCCGGAGCGGGTTTGCCTCGGTCGGTCGCGCGGGCGGCGTCTCCACCTTGATGTGCGGCAGGCCATGGACGCCGCCGTACAAGGCTTGGATTCCGGGCGCGACCAACGGCAGCGTAGGCGGCACGCAATACACGACGTGCAGGGTGTTGAAACGCAGGTTGTGGGCGTTGCCGAAGAAGACGTCGGAAAGGCTTTGGAATACCGTCGCCGCGTTGTTTCCCGAGCCCCGGATCTTCTCAAGCGAATCCACGACGAGGACGACCTTGGCGTCTGTGGCCAGGCCCGGCGCCCGCACGTCGGCCACCATCCGGTCCACGAACTCGCGGGCGGCCTTGACGAATGTGTCGAGCGAGTCCTCCGAGCTTCTTCGAAGGTTAGCCTTGAACGTGGGGTTGTCCTTCAAGGCAAGTTGAAGGTCGGCGAATCCCCCGAGCTTGAGGCTCGTCTCGTTGGCAACGACCCTCGAGCGCGACAGGAAGTCCCGGAACCGCTCCCACGAACCCGAATGCCTCGGGTCCGCCCCCTGACGCGCAAGGTAGGCCTCGGAGAAGGCGCCCAAAACCGCCACCAGCAGGTCGGTGATGCCGAGCGGGGCCGTCTCCCCGAGGTAGTCGAGGGCATCCACGTAAAAGGCGGCATGGCCCGCCTCGCGCAGCGACCGCGTCAACCGGAGCAACTCGGTGGTCTTGCCGGAGCCACGTTGGCCGGAGAAGAGGTAGGAAGCCGCTGCGTCCTGGAAGTCGAGCGCCTGCCGCAGTTCCCCGACCGGGTCCCGCCCCTCCGAGGCATGGATGCCCTCCACGTAGGGGGCATGGGCGGGGTCCACCCCGGATGCGTGGGGCACCTGAAGCGGGATCGCGTTGAAGAACTCCTTGAGGAGCTTCCTTTGCTCGTACGAATTCATGCGGACATGGCCCGGGAGCCTCGCCGCCGCCGGGCATGAAAGCGTGCACACGGGGCGTTCCTCCTTACAAATGGCAATTTTGCGGGGCAGGACGGATGGGCATGCCGTGGAGGAGGTTTGCCGGGGGACGGCAAGGCGCCTTGTTGCTTCCGAATCCCTTGATCCGCCATGCGTCGAGCGTTGTCATGCTGCATGCCTACGGGCGCGGGTGCCGGATGGGCACCATGGAACGTGCATGGCTTGCGTCGTGGCGTCGTGGCGTGAAGACCTTGCCCGCTCCATGACCCGCGCCATCACCGCATGGGATCCCGGGTTTTTGGAATGCCAGGGCTTCAAGGCACGAGGAAGGCCTGTTGGGACGCCCCCCCGGCGGTACCGTGTGAGACGGGAACAGGGGGATCGAAGAGCTGCCTGCGAGGGGAATGGGCCTGACTCCCCGCTCGCCAGCCATGGGCGGTGCCTGCTACCACGCTGGCCATGTCCCGCATCTTGTTGCTGGCCGCGTTGGGCCATGGGTTGGTCGCGTGCCGTGGGCTCCTTGCGGAGGAGGCCGCGCCGATGCTGTATTCAGGGCGGCCGTTGCACGTGCTGCTGGTCACCGGCGGGTGTTGCCACAACTACCCGTACCAGTCCGGCCAGCTCACGAACTGGGCCGCCAAAAGGGCGGAGGTTCGCTTCGCGGTCGTCCAGGAGGGCGGCAACGGCACGCGCGGCCAGATTCCGCTGTACGACAACCCGAAATGGTCCGCGCCCTACGACGTCGTCGTGCACAACGAATGCTTCGCCGACACGGACGACCCGGCCTACATCCGGCGCGTGGTGGCGGGGCATCGTGGGGGGACGCCGGCCGTCGTGGTGCATTGCGCCATGCACACGTATCGCGCCGCCACCGTCGATGACTGGCGCGAGTTCCTCGGCGTGACCAGCCGCCGGCACGACCACCAGAGCCGCTATCCGGTCACGGTGGTCGCGCCCGGGCATCCCGCGATGGCCGGGTTCAAGGCCCCATGGACGACCCCGATGGACGAGCTGTACATCGTCGAGAAGCTCTGGCCGAAGGCGACCGCGCTCGCGACGTCCCGCAGCGAACGCGACGGATCCACCCATGCCGTTGCATGGGCCAACGATTTCCATGGCGCGCGCGTGTTCGGGACCACGTTCGGGCATTCGGACGCCACCTTCGCAGACCCCGCGTTCCTTGAGATGGTCACGCGCGGCATCGTGTGGGCGTCCGGCAAGGCCGACGGCAAGGGGGCGGGCAAGGCGTCCTCCCCGTAGAAGCTTCTCGGCGCAACCAATCCTCCTGTTCATGTCATGAACCCAATCCCTCCCCTGAAAGCCCCGGCCGCAACCGTTCCTGTCCTTGCTCCGAGGGTGGCGCGGCGCCGTTTCCTTCGGGCGGCGGCGTTGTCCCCCGCATGGCTGGCCGCCGTGCCGGGCGCATACGCGGCGGCGTTGATGGAGACTCCGGCGCAAACCGAGGGTCCCTTCTACCCGGACCGTCTGCCGCTCGACACGGACAACGACCTGCTGGTGATCAACGACGCGTTGGACCCCTCGGCGGGCGTGGTGACATGGCTGGGCGGCCGCGTCTTGGACCAGCGCGGCGCGCCGATTCGCAACGCCGTCGTCGAGATCTGGCAGGCCGATGCCAACGGCGTGTACCTGCACTCGGGCAGCGACAACGCCGGCAAGCGCGACAAGCGGTTCCAGGGGTTCGGCAGGTTCCTGACCTCCTCGACGGGCGAATACGTGTTCCGGACGATCAAGCCGGTGCCTTACCCGGGGCGGACGCCGCACATCCATGTCGCGGTGAAGGCGCCGGGGCGCGGGAAGTTCACGACGCAATGCTACGTGCGGGGCGAGCCGTTGAACGAGAAGGACGGGATACTGCAGGGGCTGAAGGACGCCCGTGCACGCGGCCTGCTGGTGGTGCCGTTCGACCCGCTGCCCATGTCCAAGGCCGGCGAGTTGACGGCCCGCTTTGACATCGTCCTCGGCATCACGCCGGAGGGGTGAGGCGAGGATCTTGCCTAAAACCGCAAACCCGACGCCGCTCTCCAGCAACGCCACGCATCCTGAGGCCATAGACGAGAAACAACTTCTCCAGCGTCTTGCAGCCGTCGAGGCCCTCCATGCGGGCGCGGGCACGCCGGGCGAACGCGAGGCCGCCGCGGCGGCGCGCGACCGAATCCGAGCCCGCCTTGAGTCGCTCAAGGCCGAGGACCCGCCAGTGGAGTACACCTTCACGACGGCGGACGTATGGTCGCGGAGCCTGCTGACGGCGACGATGCGTCGCTATGGCATCCGGCCGTACCGTTACCCAAGGCAACGGCGGACCACGGTCATGGCGAAGGTCCCCGTGCGGTTCGTGGACGAGGTGCTCTGGCCCCAGTTCCTCGCGAACAGCAAGCTCCTCAAAGAATACCTCGCCGAGGCGACCAAGCGTGTCATCGACACGGGCATGCAGGCCGATTCGTCCGAGGCCGAGGTGGCCCCGGAACCTGCAGGATTTGTCCAAGACGCGCCCGGCAGATCCGTGATCAAGGACGATTGATGGCCCCTCGACGGGTTCGGTGAGTGACGGCCGGGGCTCATGACATGGGGTGAGCGGACCCCGTGGTGCGACCCGGCCTTGGCCTGCCTCCAAGGCATGGCGCGCGAGCCATCCCCAACGTTGGGCTTGGAATGACGACCCGCCCGGGGCGAACTTCACGAACCTTCCATGAAGACGAGCATGAACAGGCGCGGGTTCCTTGCGTGCGGCGCGGCGGCCATGGCATCGGGGATGGGCATGGCTCTCGGCGCGAGCCCGGCCTCCGTTTCCGGCCGGTCACGACCCCGCATCGCGCTCCTCGGCACCGAGGTCCGGCTTCATTCCCATGCGCAGCACTTCATCGACCGGTTCCTGCTCGGCTACGGGTGGGAGGGCGGATGGCGCCGGCCCGACGTGGACTTGGTCTCGCTGTACATCGACCAGTTCCCCGAGGGCGACCTTGCGCGGGGCACGGCGGCGCGCCACGGCGTTCCCATCTACCAGACCATCCGAGACGCCCTCACACTCGGCGGCCAGACGCTGGCCGTGGACGGCGTCGTCATCATCGGGGAGCACGGCAAGTACCCGAGGAACGACCGCGGCCAGACGCTTTACCCGAGGTTCAAGTTCTTCAAGGAGGTGGTCCGCGTGTTCGAGTCGAGCGGACGTTCCGTGCCGGTGTTCAACGACAAGCACCTTTCCACCGACTGGGGCGAATGCGTGGAGATGGTGGCGGACGCGCGCCGCCTCGGGTTCCCCTTCCAGGCGGGCTCCTCGCTCCCGGTCACGCGGCGCATGCCATCCCTCGACGTCCCCCTCGGCACGCGCCTCGGCGAGAGCGTGTGCGCGGCATATGGCGGGATGGACAGCTACGACATCCACGGGCTGGAGACCGCTCAGTGCATGTCGGAGCGACGGCGCGGGGGCGAGGTAGGCATCAGCCGCGTGCTTGCCCTTCGCGGGCCGGACATGTGGCGCCATGCGTCGCGCCTCCCGCTCACCTGCCAGTTGCTGGAGTCCGCCCTGTCCCGCAGCCACAACCTGCCCGTCAAGGACGGCTATCCCACGGGCCGGGTCACGCTGGACTGGGCACGGGAGGCGTTCCCGGACGGGTGGGCGTACTTCATCGAGCACCGGGACGGGTTCCGCACGACGTTGTTCATGCTGGGCATCCGGGACTTCAACTACGCCGGATGGGACTCCGGGCGCCGCCGCGCGATCTCGTGCCAGATGTACCTCCCGATGCCCACGCACGGCTCGACGACCGCCGACTTCTTCAACCCGCAAATCCGGCACATCGAACGCATGGTGGTGGAACGTCGGCAACCCTACCCGGTCGAACGTACCCTGCTCACGTCCGGCATGACGCTCGCCGGCGTGGAATCGTTCGCGCGCGGCGCCATGGTCGAGACGCCCCAGATGGCCGTCCGCTACCGGGTGGGGCCGGGGTCGCTTTACTGGGGGGCCTGAGGGGGCGACGTGACGACGGACTTCGTGCCCGCCTCGTTGCGGGAGGCGCTTCGGCGCACGCCCGAGTTGTCCCAAGCCTACCTCGTGGGGGGGTGCGTCCGCGACGCCCTCCTCGGGCGCCCGGTCAAGGATTTCGACGTCGAGGTGCATGGGGTGGACTACGCCTCGCTGGCTCGTGCCCTGTCCCGATGGGGACGCGTGGACCTCGTCGGGAAGGCCTTCGGCGTGGCCAAGGTCATGCTCCCGGATGGCGGCCAGCATGACTTTTCCCTGCCGCGCCGGGACTCGAAGGTCGCGCCCGGGCATCGCGGCTTTGATGTGACGGTGGACCCGCACCTGACCGTCGAGGAGGCATCGGCGCGACGGGACTTCACGATCAACTCCATGTTGCTCGACCCGAGGACCGGCGAGTTGATCGACCCGCACGGCGGCCTTCGGGACCTCCATGACCGAAGGCTCCGGCACACCAGCGCGGCGTTCGTCGAGGATCCCCTGCGCGTTCTTCGGGGCATGCAATTCGCGGCGCGGTTCCGGTTGTCCCCCGACCCCGCGACCGTGGCGTTGTGCCGGTCCATGGCCGGTTTGCAGTCGGAGCTCCCCGTGGAGCGGGTGCGCGAGGAGTGGTGGAAGTGGGCGACGTTGTCCGTGGCGCCCTCCCGGGGGCTGGCGTTTGCGATGGAGACGGGCTGGCTTCACGTGCACCCGGAGCTGACCGGGATGCCGGGAGTGGAGCAGGACCCGGACTGGCATCCGGAAGGCGACGTCTGGACGCACACGCTGCGAGTGGTGGACGCCATGGCCGGGCAGCCCGGATGGCAGGCCATGGACGAGCGGACGCGCGGCATCCTGATGCTGGCCGCCTTGCTGCACGACTCCGGCAAGGCCACGACCACCCGGCGCGAGTGGCGCGACGGGCGCGAGCGCGTGATCTCGCCCGGGCATGACGTCGCGGGCGCATCCATGGCGGAATCGTTCCTCGCGAGGCTCGGAATGCCGAACGAGGTGAAAGAGCGCGTGCCGCCCATGGTGGCCAACCACATGGCGCACCTCTCGGAACCCTCGGCCCGGACGGTCCGGCGGCTCGCCCTGAGGCTGGCACCGGCGACGATCGAGGAGCTATGCCAGCTGATGACGGCGGATGCGTCGGGCCGGCCACCCCGTCCCGCCGGGGAACCCGAGGCCGTTCGGGCGCTCCGGGCCATGGCGGCCGCGCTGGCGCTGGAGTCGGCGGCGCCGCGCCCGATCGTGCTGGGACGCCACCTTGTGGCCCGGGGCTGGCCGCCCGGGCCCCGGTTCAAGGGAATCCTTGAAAAGGCCTTCCATGCGCAGTTGGAAGGCAAGTTCGAGGACGAGCCCGGCGGCCTCCGATGGCTCGACGCCGAGCTCGGCGGGCATGAGGGGCTCGGAAGCCTTGATGAGTCGTCGGAGGGGCCGAGGCCGTGAGCGCAGACGGCGAGCACCCGGGACAGGGAGGCCGCCCTTCCGCCCTCGAATTCAGCCCGTGCGTGATGCGATGGTCGTGAATGTCTGCCGCCGCAGGGCCTGGCAAGACGACCGCCATGCCATGGCCATCCGCAGGGGTGCCCCGCGTGCTCCAAGCCCAACGGGCAACCCCCAACGACGTTTCATTTCCTGCAAGGAATCCCAAAAGCCAATAGGCCGCGCCTGCCCAATGTCGGCTGGTCTCGCCCTTCGTGCCCGGCATCGCGCCCTGGCCCTGAACCCGTCCGAGGCGCCCAAATCCAAGCGCAAGAAGGAGGAACTCTCTCGATCCCCATGCGGATGGGTTGCGGGAGGCTGCGTTCCTCGCGTCATGGCGGCAGGGCGTGAGGAAGTCCCCGCTGCATTCATCCCGGATTCCGTGCAGGAGGCGGCATGGGTCTTTTCAACCCTCCGTCGGCGCGGCGCGAGGCGAGAACCCGGCACCCGGGAACTGCTTGCGCGCGGAACAGGGAAGCAACCCTCGGCTTCACTCCATGACGTCGTGTCGGTACCCTCCATGCCATGAGGTGCTTCCCGTTCCATTTCATGGGCCTGGGTCCAACATCCCTCGCGTTCGCCATGGCATGGCTGGCCTCGCCACGGGCCGTGACGGCCGACGACTGGGCGCTTGGCGTCCGCAAGACGGAACCCGTGGAGCCGACCATCCAACAGGCATCCTTCCATGTGCCCGAAGGGTTTGCCGTCCAGCTCGTGGCCCGGGAACCGGACATCCACAAGCCCATGAACCTTGCCTTCGACGCCGTCGGCCGGCTCTGGGTGACCACCTCCATCGAGTACCCCTTCGCCGTGCCCACGAACCGCCCCGCGCGCGACCGGCTCATGGTGTTCGAGGACTTCGGGCCGGACGGGAAGGCGCGGAAGGCCACCGAGTTCGCGGGCGGGCTCAACATCCCCATCGGCGTCCACCCATGGCGCAGCCGCAACCCGGACGGCCGCGAGACATGGAAGGCGCTCGTCTGGTCGATCCCCAACATCTGGTTCCTTGAGGACACGGACGGCGACGGCCGGGCGGACCGGCGCGAGGCATGGTTCGGGCCCTTCGACCACACGCGCGACACCCACGGCAACCAAGCGTCGTTCCGGCGGGGCTTCGACGGCTGGCTGTACGCCACGCACGGGTTCAACAACGACTCGCGCGTCGCCAGCCGCGACGGCAACCGCCTCCACCTGAACTCCGGCAACACCTACCGCATGCGCCTCGATGGCTCCCGCCTCGAGCACCACACATGGGGCCAGGTCAACCCGTTCGGCCTTTCATGGGACGAACGGGGCAACCTCTATTCCAGCGATTGCCACTCCGCCCCCATCTACCAGCTCCTCTCCGGCGGCTACTACCCCAGCTTCGGCAAGCCCCACGACGGGCTCGGCTTCGCGCCCGCCCTCATGGAGCACGCCCATGGCAGCACCGCCATCGACGCCGCCTGCTACCTGGCCGACGACCTTTGGCCCGCCGGGTACAAGGACCACTTCCTCGTTGGCAACGTCATGACGAGCCGGCTCAACCATGACCTCATCGAGTTCACCGGCTCCACGCCGCGCGCCCGTGAGCTCCCCGACTTCCTCACCTGCGACGACCCATGGTTCCGGCCCGTGGACACCTGTCTCGCCCCGGACGGCGCGTTGTACGTGGCCGACTTCTACAACCGCATCATCGGCCATTACGAGGTCCCCTTGCAGCATCCCGGGCGCGACCGCGAACGCGGGCGGCTCTGGCGCGTCGTCCCCGTCGGCAAGGACAGCAAGCCCAACCTCCGGCCCGCCGCCCTCGACGGCTCCATGGCGGGCCTCGTCTCCGAACTAGCCTCCGGCAGCCTGTCGCGTCGCCTCCTCGCCATGGAGGAGCTGCAAGACCGGTTCGGGCCCGAGGCGATCCCCGCCGTCCGCGCCGCCTTGATCTCGCCCCGCAATCCCCACCAGTCGGCCCATGCCCTCTGGTTGCTTCGCCGCCTCGGCTCCCTTCAGCCTTCCCAACTCCTCGCCGCAGCCGCCTCGCCCGAGGCCCTCCTTCGCATCCATGCCAGCCGCGTGGCCCTCGACGTCCTCGAACATCCCGGTTTCGAAGCCCCGTCCACTGGCCTCCAGCGTGCCGCCGTCCAGGCCGGCGAGGCCGGGCTTTCAGACTCGGATGCCTTGGTGCGCCGTTGCGCGGCCGAGGTGCTCGGGCGCGCCCCGTCGCCCGAGCACGCCGAATCCATCCTGAAGCTCCTCCTCGCGACCCACCCTGCCGACACCCACCTCGTGTACGTGCTGAGAAAGTCGCTCCGGGACCAGTTGCGGGTGCCTGCCGTCGCGTCGGCCGTGCTGGGCATCCAAGGCCGGAGGTCGGCCGCGCTGGCCGCGTTGGGGGGCGTGGCGCTCGCGGTCGAAGGCTCCACGGCCAGCGGGTTCCTCCTGCGCGAGTTGGACGGATTGCAGGCGTCCGGCGCGGTCGCCGTCCCCGACGCCCTCCGGCATGCGGCGCGGCACGTGGATGCCCTGGGCCTGGACGCGCTCGTTGCGCAGGCCCGCGCGCGCCATGCATTGGACCCGGGCTCGCAGCTCGCGTTGATCCGGTCCGTTGACCAAGGGCTGTCGCAGCGGGGCGTCGAGCCGGGGCGTGCCATGTCGGAATGGGGCTCGGCTCTCGCGATCCAGCTTCTCCAGCAAGACGACCCCGCCCGCGGCTGGTCCAACGCGGCCCACCCGGAGCATCCCACGCAGGACCCGTGGGAGTTCCAGGAACGCGCGTTCGCCGACGGTACACGGGGCCGCGTGCTTTCAAGCCTCCCCCGCGGCGAGGGCCTCGCCGGCATCCTGCGTTCCCCCGCCTTCGAGATTCGCGGGCCGGTGACGTTCTGGTTGTGCGGCCACGACGGCTACCCGGACAAGCCGGCCCCGGGGAAGAACGTCGTCCGGCTGCGCGAAGTCGCCACGGGCAACGTGCTGGCCGAGGCGCGCCCACCGAGGGACGACACCGCCCGCAAGGTCGCATGGACGCTCGGAGAGCACCGAGGCAAGCGGGCGATGATCGAATGGGTCGATGGCGACACGGCGGGGGCCTTTGCATGGATCGCCGTGGGACGCCTGGAGGCGGAGGGGCTCGCAATGCCAGGCACGGGGCCTCGCGAGGCTCGCAATCTTGCCATCGCGGCGGCCGAGCTTGCGTCGCGATGGAACGTCTCGGCGGCGGTGCCTGCCTTGAGGGACTGGGCCGTCCAGGCGTCCGCGGAGCCAGCCGTCCGCGTCGCCATGGCCAAGGCATGGATGGCGCTGGAGCCTACGGCGGCAGGCCCGGCGATGGCGCGGATCCTCCGCGAAACGAGTGGCGCCAGCGCCTTGCGCGATGGCCTTGGAGACATCCTCGCCGGGTCACGTCAGGCCGAGGCTCGGGAGGCGGTGATGGAATCGTTGAAAGCCGCGCCGCAACGCGTGCAGGGCCGATGGGCGTCCCTCCTCGCCTCGACGACCGGCGGGGCCGAGGCCTTGCTGGCAGGCGCGAAGGATGGGCGCGTCCCCGCGCGGGTGCTTCGCATGGGGGACGTCCGGACGAAGGTCATCGCATCCGGTGCCCCCGACGCCGCGAGACGCATCGAAGCGTTGACCCGGGACCTGCCGCCCGAGGACGCCGCCCGCGAGGGCGTCATCGGTGCGCGTCGTCGCTCATGGGAGGCGGCGGACGGGCGCGTGGACGTGGCTGCGGGGGAGAGATTGTTCCACCTGCAATGCGCCGCGTGTCATCAGGTCGGTGGCAAGGGCGGGCTTGTGGGGCCGCAATTGAACGGCATTGGAAACCGGGGGGCCGAGCGCCTCTGCGAGGACATCCTCGACCCCAATCGCAACGTCGATCACGCCTTCCGCCAAACCCTCCTCACCCTGAAGTCCGGCGACACCATGTCGGGCTTGTTCCGGCGCGAGGACGGCGCGCAATGGGTGCTTGCCAATGCGAGCGGGGCAGAGGTGACGGTCCAGGCGTCGGACGTGGCAGCACGGACGGAAAGCGCGCTGTCGTTGATGCCGGACAACTTCGGCGAGGCGTTGTCCGAGGTCGAGTTTGCGCAGTTGCTGGGCTACCTGCTGACGTTGAAGTAAATGCAGGTAACCCGCGCTCTGCCGCAGGAATGAGGCCGTCTTCCCACGCGCATGGCCTCCGTCACGCCGGGAAGAAGGAAGCCGTCGCGTCGAGAATCCGTCGCTGCCTTGCGTGCCATGACACGACGGCCCAGCCCTTTTCCTCCGCCAGCAGGGGGAAGACCAGCTCGGGCACGCCGCTCAGGAGCGCCAACGACCATGCCTCGCGCACCGCACCCTCGATGATGCGTCCCGGCACCTCCGGCCAACGCTCCCGCAACATCCGCGACCACCGCCGCCGCGACTCTTCCAGCGCCGAATCCCAGTCCCAGCGGGGCGCTGCATCCCCCTTCCATGGGCCCCCGTCATCCCGGCCTTGCTCGATCTTCATCCCCACCCCAGACGCATGCCAACGACAGGGATTCATTCAAGGGTCAATCTCCGACCGCTGACCCCTCGCATGGCCGAGCCTGCGACCCGCTGCTCAACAGGCGGCTTCGACCACAGCAAGCATGGGCGCAATCCCCGATGCCAAGGATGCCCCCAAATCCTCGCGTGAGGAGTTGGGAAGCTTGCGATCCGCAAGCGGGCGAGTCGCGGCAGGCTTGGTGCCAACACGGGTGGGCAGCGGATGGGCAGCGACCCCGGGATGGGCATTCATGCGAACCCATTCCTCGCGTCTCCGCGCGAGGAAATCCCGGCTGCATGCATCACGGGTCCGGCGCATGCGAAGGCATGGTTTTTGAATGACGCGAAGACGCGAGGACGCGAAGAGAGCCTGCGGGACCTACCCTCCGGCAGCGCCGCGTGAGGCGAGAACCGGGCACCCAAGAACGTTTTGGGCGTGGATGCCTTTGCACTCTTGCAAACGAAGGCTCCTCGTCTTTCCATCCCCTCGTTCCCCTGATGGAAGCCAAGGAGGTGACCAACCACGGGAGACCCGCGTTTGAAGCCCGCCGAGGCTCGTTCCTTGGCGGGCTTCTCTTGCTCCCGGCCCAACGAAGGCCGTTCACCGGCCCACTTCAACTGGCACCCAGTTTGTCAAGAGCACCCCGCTTGGAAGCGAATAGACCCGCAGCCGTCCCTCGATTCCCGCCGTCGCCAGCCGCTCGCCCTTCGCGTCAAACGCCAGTCCAAACACCACCCCGCCGTGGCCCTCCATCCGAGCCACACGCCCTCCACCCTCCACCCTCTGCACGCTCACGCCCGACGGAGCCCCGGCCGTCGCAATCCATTGACCGTCCGGGCTGAAGGCCAACGCCGTCGCACCCCCGGGCCACGCATCGAATTCCCGCACGTGGTTCGGGTCTTGGCCCG
Organism: uncultured Verrucomicrobiota bacterium; assembly: GCA_903925515.1. Lineage (GTDB taxonomy): Bacteria > Verrucomicrobiota > Verrucomicrobiia > Limisphaerales > UBA9464 > UBA6176. Next base: position 3,369 of record CAIYFP010000502.1, on the reverse strand, counting down.
GGTCCGACGCCGACGGCCGCACGAACGCCTGATAAAGCCGCGCTCGTGACTCGGCCCCCGCAAATGCCACCTGCTCGGACACCGGCCTCCTCGCCAACCGCACCACCGGCTCCCCCTCCCGGTTCACCACGTCCAGCAACCTCAACGTCCCCCCGTCCAGCAACCTCAACGACCGGTCGCGACCGCCCGACACCAACCTCCTTCCGTCGTCCACCCACGCCACCCCGAGCACCCAGTCCGCGTGCACCTGCCCGGCCACCCGCACCGTCCCGTCCGTCGCCGACAACACCCGAACCATCCGGTCCGGCGAGCCCGTCGCCACGCGCTTCCCGTCCGGGTGCCAATCCAGCGCCATCAACACGTCATGTCCCACTTCCGCGTGCGTTTCCCTCGCCCAACCGTCCACCAGCCATCGCTGGTAAATGCCGCGCACGCCAGGCTCGCCCCCGGCCACCGCCAACGACTTTCCATCAGGCGAAAACCTAAGGGCCTCGATCTTCCGCGGGGCGCCGAGCAGACGATGCAGTCGGATCATTCGCACCGCGTCCATGACCAGCACCTCGCCGCGCCCTGCCACCGCGAGCCACCGTCCGTCCGGCGACCAATCCATCGCCCCCAGCACCGGCGGGGCCTCGTAACCCGGCGGCTCCGTGGGAGGCCCGGGCGGCGGGGGCGTGTCATCCAACGCCCCCTCGCGTATCCACCGTTCCAACACCGCCACCTGAGCCTCCGACAACCGCCCGCCCTCCTTGGGCATCGCCGGCTCGCTACCCTTTACCTCCAACAGCATCACGCTCTCCGCCGGCTTCCCCGCCACCACCGGGATGCCATGGCGCCCCGCCCGCGCCATCGCCCGGACGCTCGTCAGGTCCACGTCGCCCTTCTGCTTCCCGGGATGGTGGCAGCCATTGCAATGCCGCTGGAGGATCGGCGCCACCTCGCGCACGTACGAGATGCTCCCGTTCGCGGCCGCTTCCACCGCGTCTGCCCAAGGCAATGCCGCGCAAGCCAGCAATGGGAACATCGCCCTCAGCCAGCATTCGCCCGCACTCTGCGCCATCATCCCCATGGCACTCATGGCTGCGTCAGGAACAGCAGGTACTCGTGTGTCGGAGCCGCTTGGTCGTTCACATAACCCACCACCACGAAATAGTCCCCGCCCCGCTTCGCTTCGAACTCCACCACCGGGTCGCGCCCCACCGTGTCATCCACCGACGCCACCAACGCCTTTCCCGCATCATACACCGCGCAGGTCGCGTCCAGCGTGGACCCAAGACGTTCCGCCATCACCTCCGCCCGCAGGCGACGCCCTTCCGGCAGGTTCACGCGAAAAACATCCACGTCGCCCTTCGTCGCAAACCCGCCCCTCAACACCACCGGCACCGGCGCGCCCGGCGCATCCCGGAAACCGTCGTTGGGCTCCTTTTCGCCTGCCAGCAATCCCTTGCGCACGACCATGAGCCGGAACGGGGCGGACACGCCGTTCGTGCCCCTGAACACCAACGCCACGTTCGGCCCGGGCGCGACCCCGGCAGGCACCGTCAGCTTGACCTCCACTTTCCTGTCCCCCACGCGCGCCGCGTCGAACCCGTTGATCCCCGGCGCATCCCCCTGTCCCACCCACTCGACTCGCACGTCCTTCAAGCCCTCCGCCGACACCGTCCCGTTCGTCCCGAGACGTTGCCCTCGGATCGTCAGGCGAGCCTCCTCGCCCGGCTCCACGCCCAGCGGCTGGACGATCCGCAGCACGGGCGGCTCCGCCTTCCCTGCGTCCTCGGCCTGCGCCGGGCCGGCCCATGCAACCATGGCCGCAACGGCCAACGCCGCCCCGCGCCCCCGGGCCCTACCCATAGAGCTCATGGATCGACGCGCCTTGGTCGAGGATCTCGACCGGGCGCCCCTCCGGCGTGGTCAGGATCTTGCGAGGATCGATCCCCAGCGACTCGTACACCGTCCATGCCACGTCGCCCGGGCGCACCGGCCGTTCCGTCACGAACGCGCCCTCCTTGTCCGTCGCCCCGATGACCCGCCCGCCGCGCACGCCCGCGCCCGCGAACAGCAACGACCCCGCACGCCCCCAATGATCGCGGCCCGCGTCCTTGTTGATCCGGGGCGTCCGCCCGAACTCCCCCATCACCAACACCAACGTCTCGTCCAGCAAACCCCGGTTCGACAGGTCCGTCACGAAGGCCGACAACCCCGCGTCGAACTCCGGCAGCTTCTTGTCGAGGGAGTCAAAGATCTTCGCGTGATGGTCCCAGCCCCCGTAGTTCACCGTCACGAATCGCACCCCCGCTTCCACCAGTCGCCGCGCCAGCAGGCACGATTGCCCAAACTCCGACCGCCCGTAGGCGTCACGCACCGACGCCGGCTCCCGGTCCACCGAGAACGCCTCGCGGGCGTTCGGCGACAACACCAACTCCGCCGCCTTGCGGCCAAACTCGTCGTGCGTGTCGAGCTGGTCGTTGCCGCGGACCCGGCCACCGAGCGTGTCCACCGCCGCGAGCAACGCCTTGCGCCGCGCCAGCATCTCGTCGGTCACCCCGGACGGCCGGTTCAGGTCCCGCACCCGCCACTCCTTGTCGTTCGGGTTGCCCGCCGAGAACGACTCATGCCGGCCGCCCAGCCATGCGGACTTCCCTAGCTCCCACGTGAACGACGGGTTTCTTGGCACCGCCACGTACGGCGGGAGCTTCCCCCCAAAGCCCGTCTCGTGCGCCACCACCGACCCCATCGACGGGTGGTCCCCAAACAACGATCCAAACCGCCCGCTCAACACCCAGTTGCTCGCCGTCTCATGATGATCGTTCTCATGGGTCCCCGACCGAACCAGCGCGAAGTGGCCCATCCGATGCGCCAGCCTCGGCAACAACTCGCCAACCCGAAGCCCCGGCACCGTCGTCGGGATCGTCCGGTACTTGCCCCGGACCTCCTCCATGGCCTCCGGCTTCGGGTCGAACGTGTCATGGTGCGAGATGCCGCCCCCAAGGAACACCAGCACCACCGAGCGCGCCCGGGCGCGGCGTGACATGCCCGGCGCCGTGCCCTGTGCCGCCGTCGCCGTCTTTTCCGCCGCAAGGACCCCCGCAAGCGACAACCCCAACGGGGCCACCGTGCCCAGCCGGATGAAGTCCCTCCGTCGCATCCCGTCGCATCGCCCGCGCGGCGCCCCGAACGTCACGTCGATCATGGTCTCAATGGTTGAAGTTGAATTCCTTCGAGTTCAGCAGGGCCCAGGCCACGTCCCGGAGCGCCTCCTCCCGGGGCACCCCTTCCAGCGCCGGCAACACGGCCGCCAGCTCGGCCGTCGTTGGCCTTCGTCCCAACGCCACCCGGTAAAGCCCCGTCACGGCCTCGGACAACGGGCCC
>CAIYFP010000501.1 GCA_903925515.1 uncultured Verrucomicrobiota bacterium | reverse complement strand
CGGGTCGCGAGGTGCTCCATCGCCTGCTCCAGGACGTGCCGACGCCATTCATCGGCCCATTCCTCGTCTCGGGCGACCTCCGCCCTGTCGTCCGTCATCTCGTCGAAGGCGTCCGTCGGGTTCAACCCGGCTCCTTCGTCGCGAAGGTGCGACGGATCTCTCGAACGACGTCGTATCCGGTCGGAGATGCGGCACGCCGTCACATGGCGGATCCAACCCTGGAAGGAACAGCGGGCCGGGTCATAGACGAACTCCGGCATCTTCCTGGACACGGCCACCAGCGTCTCCTGCACGACGTCCGCCACCTCGTCCTCGCGGAGCCCCGCCCGCCTTGCCAGACGGCTGATCAACCCGCGGTACTTCCCCACGAAAACCGTCCAACTCGTCGCGTCATCCAGGTTGCGCAACCGCTCGATCTGGCTCACCCGCGTGGACAACGACTCGGAGGCCCCTGCCATGGAAAGTCGTCGATCCGATGCCTCGCGCGCCGACATGAAGGAACTCGATACCGGACCCCAAGCCCCGATGCCATCGGAATCCTGCCCGCCCCCCGCGCGGGGAATGCCCGACCGATGGCAAAAAAATCGCGACGGGTTGAAAGATGCGCCGCGCGCCAGCGATAGGCGTGAAAGGAGGGGTTCTTGGCGTCCAGTGATGTCCGTGCAAGGAAGCCCTCGGGAGCGCCGTCGTCCATGATGCATTTGTATCGTTTCACCCGGGATTCCGTCGTTGGGAAGCCTCGTGCTGCCGAGGGGCCGCGGTCGTTGGCCACAGCCTGCGCCACTTGGATCGCCGCCGTCCTCGGCATGCTGGCGACGTGGGTGACGTCGCCTGCCGTGCGTGCGCAATCCATGGCCGCCAACAACCTCATGGCCGCGACCCTCAACAACTCCGGCTTCACCACCGCCAACATCACGATGGGTGGCAACGTCACCGTGGAGGGCTGGGTCTATCACACGGGGGCCTGGGACTCTTGGACCCGCATGGTCGAGATGACCTACAACACCACCGACCTGGCCCATGCGATGAACTTCGTCCTGAGCTCCGGCTCGACGGGCAAGCCCTTCATGGAGATTTGGGCGGGTTCCACCCAGTCCACGCTGACCGCGCCGAACGCGATCCCGCTCAACACGTGGACCCACGTGGCGTTCGTCATCTCCGCAAACACCTTCACCCTCTACGTCAACGGCACGTCCGTCGCCACGGGCACGGGCACGGCCGCGTCCTCGCTCAGCCGTCGAATCTCCATCGGGCGCAACTTCAACGGCGGCAACGCAATCAACGGGCACCTGGCCGACGTCCGCATCTGGTCGGTGGCGCGCTCCGCCACGGAAATCAACGCCTCGATGCCCATCGGGTCCGTCACCGGTGCCACAACCGGGCTCGTCGCGGCATGGCCGTTCGGCGCGACGGGCGCGGCCGTGCTCGCCGACGTCAGCGGGAACAACCGCACGCTCTCCGAGCTGGGGACGGTTTACTACTGGAAGGGCGGACCGGGGACGTTGGTGTCCACGGGCCAAAACTCCTACACGGGACTCCTCACCATCTGGTCGGGCACGTTGCAGGTGGGCAATGGCGGGACGTTGGGCACGCTGGGGGCGGGGAGCGTCATCAACAACTCGGTCCTCGCGTTCAATCGCAGCGACACCGTCAGCGTCTCGGCCCTCTCCGGGACCGGCAAGCTGGTGATGTCCGGGTCGGGCACCCTCAACGTTCCCGGGGCCAACACCTTCACCGGCGGCATGGAGGCCAATGCGGGCACGATGCGGCTCGGGGCCGGG
>CAIYFP010000500.1 GCA_903925515.1 uncultured Verrucomicrobiota bacterium | reverse complement strand
TTGGGTTGGAAGGGAAGGTTACTTCTTCTTCGCCGCGGGTTTCGCGGCCTTCTTCTCCGCGGGCTTCTTGGCCGCGGCCTTCTTTGCAGGAGCTTTTTTGGCTGCCATCGATCGTCACCCCCCTTCGGGCCGTGCGAACGCACGGGTCGCCCTACCGCGTCGATGCCGCGCCGCGAGGGATCCGGTTCGCAATCCTTGGCGTGGTGAAAGCGCGACCGGCGGGAGAGCGGGAGCAGGATGAAGGCGTGACGGGAGAAAGGTCAACGGAAGTTTGCAAACGCGTGACGGTTGGTTGAGGCAAGGCTGCATGCACGATTCGGCAGGCTCGGATGGAAGGGCGGATGGAAGGGTGTTGCCGTGAGTGGCGAGGGCCGGAACAGGCCTTGAAAGCGGCGGGTTGAATGCCCACACAATGGCCTGCGGCGCCACCGCAAGGAGGGGCACCGACAAGCATGGGCACCAAAGTGATCAAGAAGAGGGGCATCGACGTGGAGCAGGTCCAGCCTGGCCTCACGCCGCCACCGCCGACCGCGGGTCCGTCCTTCCCCAAGAAGCCCCGCTTGACGGGCAAGAGCAAGAAGCGGGACATCCCCGAGGGGCTCTGGTCCAAGTGTCCGCGTTGCGAGGCACTGATCTACGACCGCGAGCTGGACGACAACCTGAAGGTTTGCCCGAAGTGCGACCATCACGGCGCCATCGGCGCACGCGAGCGCATCCATTCGCTCGTCGAGACGTGCACGTTCGAGGAGATGGACGCGGGCATGGAGTCGGTGGACGTGCTCCGGTTCAAGGGGGTGGCGTCGTACGAGTCGAAGCTGGCTGCCTACAAGAAGAAGTCGTCGTTGCTCAAGGACGCGGTGGTCACGGGAGTGGGCACGGTGGGGTCGCACCGGGTGGCCTTGGGGGTCATGGACTTCGGGTTCCTTGGCGGGTCGATGGGGTCGGTGGTGGGGGAGAAGCTGGCGCGGTTGATCGAGACCGGCACGGACCGGGGATTGCCGGTGGTGGTGTTCTCGACGAGCGGCGGGGCACGGATGTACGAGGGGATGTTCTCGCTGATGCAGATGGCCAAGACATGCGGGGCGCTGGCATACCATGCGCGGCAGCGGCTCCCGTACATCTCGGTGCTGGTCAACCCGTGCTACGCGGGGGTGATGGCCAGCTATGCGTCGGTGGGCGACCTGATCCTTGCGGAGCCGGAGGCCATGATTGGGTTTGCCGGCCCACGGGTGATCCGGGACACGACGCAGGCAGAGCTGCCCGACGGGTTCCAGACGTCCGAGTTCCTGCAAAAGCATGGGCTGATCGATGCGATCATCCACCGGCGCGACATGAAGACCCGCCTTGTGAACTACCTGGACTTCATGATGACGGGGCGTCGCGTCTTGGCCTAGGCCCGGGGGTGTCGGCGTCCGGGCGCGGGTCAGGCGTCCGGGAGCGCGAGCGTGGAGCAGGGAGTGTCCTGCGAGGTGTCCTCGACCCGCACGTGCTGGGCACCGACCTCCCGCAGGCGTCCCTCCACGATCGAGCGGGCCAGCTCCGGGCGGTTGCAGTCGCGGCTGAGGTGCCCGAGGTAGATGGTGGCGACCCCATGCGGAGCAAGCTCGGCGGCGACGTCGGCGGCGGCGTGATTCGAGAGGTGGCCGTGACGGCTGAGGATGCGTTGCTTGGTGCTCCATGGCCGGCGCGTGTCTTCCTGGAGGAGGTGCAGGTCGTGGTTGGCCTCGAGGACGAGCACCTCGGACTGGCGCACTCGTTCCATCACGAGCTTGGTCACATGGCCAAGGTCCGTGAGAAAGCCGATCCGTCGCCCGGCGGCCGTGATGGCAAACCCGACGGGATCCATGGCGTCGTGGGGCACCGCAAAGGATTGGACGGCCACGGTCCCGACCTCGAAGGCGGCGCCGGTCTCGAAGACGCGCCATGCGAGCTGCCGGCCGAGGATGCGTCCGGCGGCGTCGGACGTCAGACGATTGGCATAGACGGGGATGCCCAGCTTCTCGCACAGGACGCCAAGGCCGCGGATGTGGTCGCCGTGCTCATGGGTCACGAGGACGCCGGACAAGCCCTCGGGCGCGCGTCCTATGGAGGCAAGGCGTTGCCGGATCTGAAGGGCGCTAAGGCCGGCGTCGATGAGCAGCCGAGTCTCGCCGCATTCGAGATGGGCGCAGTTTCCGCTGCTTCCGCTGGCAAGGATGGTGAACTGCACGGGCATGGGGAGGGATGGTTTCCGAACGGGAACGGAACCGCAACGCGCCGCGCCGCATGGACGTGCCAAGGGCTGGGCCACCCTACTTGGGAGGGTCGTAGAGAAGCTCGGTTCGTGAGTCCTTGAGGTCGTCGCGCATGCGGATGTCCTTGAGCATCCACACGTCCTGACCGTCCCGACCCTTGACCTCGCGAAAGCTGCCGGTGCTGAACTCCTTGATTTTCCGACGCTGGGAATCGTAGGCCTCGGCCCGGAGCAGGGCGTTGAACTCGGCATCCACCCACGAGCGAACGCTCGCGTAGCCATGGGTCCCGGGGTTGTGGCTGTCCATCGCCCAGCACAGCCGGCCGTTGCTCATCTCCTGCTTCACGACCCGCTGGTCCGGCCAGTGGAGGAACTCCAGGCCGAGGTCGCACCACCAGAAGTCGGTGTTGGCGAACGGACGCTGGGACGAGAGCCCCGTTCCGGGGGTGCCGGGCGCCTCGAACGTGGGCGGGCGGTTGGTTGCGAAGGTCACGGTCAGGGACTCGACGGCGCCATGGTTGGTGGCGCCGGCCTCGTACCGGACCTTCCATCCGTCGCCCTCTGGCCATGTGGAAATGGTGACGGGTAGCTGCTGGCGCCGGCCATGGGCATCCCGGGTGCGGAGGATGCCGGTATTGGTCATGGCGCCGGCGGGGGCCTGGGCCCGGAGGTGGGCCACCAACGCGGCTCCGCGCTCCCGTTGCGTCGAGAGCGAGTCCGCCATGGCGGCCAGCGCGAGGCCGAGGAGCGCCATGCCGAGTCCGATGGATTTCATGAGAGCCAAGCGTGAGGGCGCGTCATGGGGTGGACGGGATGCGTCGTTCCACTAGGGGCGGCTCGCCCCTGCGCCCGCGCACGACGAGCCCCGGCGGCCGAGCCCCCACCTTCCCGTGCCCGCATCCGCAGGCCGCGCCACATCCATGGGGAAAACGACGGGCCCGGAATTGCCGCCATGCGAACACG
>CAIYFP010000499.1 GCA_903925515.1 uncultured Verrucomicrobiota bacterium | reverse complement strand
TTCGGTTTCGAGCAAGGGATCCCATGCGGTCCGTCCTTCGGGGGGCCATGGCGTCATTCCCCTGCATGGGGATGCCCGGGCTTTTTGGAGAGGGTGAACGGATGGGGTCCTTGGGATCCATCCGTAGCCCACTCCATCCGCGTCCATGGCCGGAGCCATGAGCCGAAAAGCCTCTTACGTGCGGATCAGGGTTCTGCCCACGACCTTGCACACCGCCCAGGATCCGGCGCAGTCTGGAATTCATGAACTCCCCGCGTCTCAAGGCGTTGCCCGCCCGCCTCGCCTTCACGCTCATCGAGCTGCTCGTCGTCATCGCCATCATCGCCATCCTCGCCGGCATGCTTCTCCCGGCCCTGTCCCGCGCCAAGTCCAAGGCCCAGGCCATCAAGTGCATCTCCAACCAGAAACAGGTCGGCCTCGCCTTCCAGATGTACGCCGACGACAACCGCGACTGGTACCCCCTCTGCCGCGACTGGGCCTCCTCCGGCGGGAAGAACGGCACCTATGACGTCTTCACCGCCATGACCAACCGGCCCCTCTTCCGCTATCAGGGAAGCCCCGAGATCTTCCGCTGCCCCTCCGACAAGGGCGACATCTTCTCCGACCGCGTCCGCGGCGTCCGGACCACCAACTGCTACATGCAGTTCGGCAACAGCTACCTCATGGAATGGGCCGTCGATTTCGCCCGCACCAAGCGCATCACCGGCAACGTCGCGGGCAACCCCAACTCCTACGACGGCCAGTCCATGAAGTCCTCCGAGATCGCCCTCAGCCCCGTCAACAAGATCATCCAGGGCGACTGGATCTGGCACCCCAACCGCGGGTGGACCGAGGGCAAGAGCCTCTGGCACAACTACAAGGGCAAAAGCCTCGCCAACGTCCTCTTCGGCGACCTCCACGTCGAGGGCTACAAGTTCCCCGTCCGCCCCGACACCGACCCCTTCTGGTCCGCCCCGGCCAACCCCACCAACGCATGGTGGTGACGCGTGCCGGGGCTCGCCACCGCAGCCCCGGAGGCTCCTGCCCCATCCGCTCGCCATCCCGCGAAATCCACGAAAATGAGCGCCTTCCCGCGCGCGCGGCTCGCGTCCGGCTTGCCCTCTTCCATCCCTCCCTGCCGCATGCCCGTCGCCGGACGCCCTACTTCCCGATGCAGAACGTGCTGAAGATGCGGTCCAGCAAGTCCTCGGTCGTCGTCTTCCCCGCGACCTCTCCCACGGCATTCCATGCCACCCGAAGATCCGCCGCCACCAAGTCCAACGCACGCCCTGCCCGCATCGACTCCAACGCCGCCGTCATCCCCTCCATCGAACGTCGCAACGCGTCTTGATGACGGGCGGAGACGGCGACCTCCTCCGCATGGCTCCCACCCCCCGGCCCGCCAAGGCTCGCGGCCATCGCCTCCCGCAGCCCCTCCAATCCTGTTCCCGTTCGGCAACTCACCCGGATCCATCCCGGATGCCCGACGAAGCCCGGGTGCTCCGCCATGTCACACTTGTTGGCGACCCGCAGACATGCCGTGCCCGCCCCGACCTCCATGGGCCCCGGCCCCGGAGGTGGCAACGTCACGTCGGCGACCTCCAGCACCATGTCCGCCGCCCGCGCCGCGTCCCGCGACCGCCGCATCCCCTCCAGCTCGATCGCGTCGGTGCTCTCCCGGATGCCCGCCGTGTCCACCAGCACCACCGGGAACCCCGCCACCGTGGCCATGTCCTCGACCGTGTCCCGCGTCGTTCCGGGCACGTCCGACACGATCGCGCGCTCCACGCCCAGCAAGGCGTTCAGCAGGCTCGACTTGCCCGCGTTGGGCGGCCCGACGATGGCGACCCGCGCCCCTTCCCGCAGGAGTCGTCCATGCCGGGCAGAATCCGATAGCGCCCGCGCGCCCGAAAGCGCCTGCACGACCCGCGCCTCGAGCCGCGCTCCGGTCTCGGGGTCGATGTCCTCGTCTGGAAAGTCGAGGTGGGCCTCAAGGTGGGCCAGAACGTTCAGCAGCGACTCGCGCAACGCCTCGATCCTCCGCGAAAGCAAGCCCGACAACTGCGCGCCCGCCGCGAGCGCGGCGCGGGCCGAACGCGCATGGATCAGGTCCGCCACCGCCTCCGCCTGCGCGAGGTCGATGCGCCCGTTGAGGAAGGCCCGGCGGGTGAACTCGCCCGGCGCCGCGTGACGCGCCCCCGCCGCCATGAACGCCTCCAGCACCATGCGCGTGACGCATGCGCCCCCATGGCACCCTACCTCCACGGTGTCCTCCCGCGTGTACGTCCTCGGCGCCCTCAGCACGGTGACCAGCACCTCGTCCACGACCATGCCCTCGTGCACGACATGCCCATGATGCACCGAATGCGACGGCGCCTGCGATGGCAAGGGCGCGCCCGGCCGGCCGGGACGGAAGGCCTTGTCGGCGACGGCCAACGCGGCCGGGCCGGAAACCCGAAGCACGGCAAGGCCGCCCGTCCCCGGGGGCGTGGCAACCGCGACGATGGTATCCTCGATGTACACGCCGCGGTCGGGTCAGCGCGGGCATGGCCCGGCCTCCGGGTCGTGTCCCTCGAGAAAGAGCCGCGCCTTCTCGTAGGACCGGCGCTGGAGGTAGTGCCGGAGGTCGGCCGGGGCGTCGGAGGGCAGCCCGCGGCAAAGCGCGTCGAGCTCCCCCAGCACCGGCAGCACGTTGCTCTTCGCGGCGGCAGCCGCCTCAAGCCGACGCAGGGCATCCACGATGGACGCGGGGTTGAGGTCGGGACGATTCATCGCTCGTGGGCTTGCTTCGCGGGACACGGAACACGCCGGGTCACTTCCATGTCCATGACGTGAGCTGGTACGGGTCCGGCGTTCGCCAGGGTTGCCACCAGACAACCGCCTCGGCAGATCGCTCCTTCTTCTCCCGGCCCTCGCGCACGACGAGCAGCAGGCGGTAGTGGGTGCCGGCCACGACCTGGGACTCGGCGGATGCGATGCGTTCAAGGGCGAGCGCCGGGCCATTGGTGAGGGACCGCCCATGGGCCTCGACTGCAAACCGCGCGGCCGTCACGACGTCCTTGCTCTTCGCCGGCGCGGCCGTGTAGCCGCCGGGGCGCGGCGCCTCCGCCGCGCCCATGGAGGACCCGGCTGCGGCAAGGCCAACGGCAAGAAAGAGGGTGAGACGGAGGGACGACGTTCCCATGCGCCAAGACTACGGACGGCGCGCGCCCTAGCGGAAGAGGGATTTCGCCAGGGTTCCCGTGATCGTGACCAAGGGCGTGTTGACGCATTGGCTAATCCGGAGGTCGAGCGCGACCGAACACAGCGCGTACGCCTGCTCCGGCGACAGGCGACGGCGGGCCGCGAGGAAGTCCACGGCCCGGCCAATGACGCCCCGCACGGCGTCCATGGGTTGCTCGGCGGACTCGATGAACGCCCATGAGCCGAGGTCAGGGCCGCGCTGCACCTGGGGTGGAAGCTCGGCGAACGGCTGGGCGATGCGGAAGTCGCGCCGGACGGTGAGCTGGAGCTCGGCGGTCATCGGCGCCTCGATCCCGTTGATGCAAACCTCCCCGTCCCCCTGCGCGGCATGGCCATCCCCCGCGGAGAACAGGGCACCCTCGTTGAACACGGGAAGGTAAAGCGTCGCGCCCGGCACGAGCTGGCGGACGTCGAGGTTGCCGCCATGCGCCCCCGGCGGGCGCGTCCGAAGCTCGCCATCCTCCCCCGGCGCCACCCCCATGATGCCAAGGAACGGCGACAACGGCAGCCTGATGCCCGGCATCGAGCGCGTTTCCTCGCCCTCCAGCCTCCAGACGAAGAGGAACGGCCCCGGGAAACGCGCCGGCAACGACCCAAGGCCGGGCACGATGCTCGTCCACCCCCACCCATGGTGCTCGACCCGGCGGACCCGAACCTCCAGGACGTCGCCCGGACGCGCCCCCTTCACCCGGACCGGGCCGGTGATCGTGTGAATCTTGCCGCGGTCGATGCGCATGTAGTCCTCCAGCGTGCTCGCGGGCGTCACCTGCCCGCCGCTGGAGTCAAGGCACTCGAACTCCACGGTGTCGCCAGACTCGACCTCAAGGGAGGGGTCCAGGCGGCGGTTCCAGCGGTCGTGGACATGCGGGGGACCGATTCGATGAAGCATGGGCATGCGCGGCTTGAATGGAAGGTATGGGGCGAGATCGGTCAGGCGTTCATGGGTTCACCTGCACCGTCATCTGGACCTCGACGGCCGCATCCTGGGGAAGGCCCGCGACCGCCACCGCCGCCCGCACATGACGCCCCGCGTCGCCCAGCAACGCCACCAGCAGGTCCGAGGCGCCATTCACGACCTTGGGCGAGTCCGGGAACCCGAGCGGCCCGTTCACGTATCCCGTCACCGAGACCACCTGCCGCACTCGGTCGAGGTCCCCGATGGCGGCATGCAGGTTCGCCAAGAGGTTCAGCGCGCACAGCTTGGCCCCCTCGTAGCCCTGCTCCACCGACAACGCCTCGCCCACCTTGCCCTTGAAGCGCAGCTCGCCGTTCCATGACGACACCACGCCCGGCAGGAACACAAGGTCCCCCGCCACGCGGAAGGAAAGGTAGTTGCCACCCGCCGCCGGCGGACGCGGCAGCTCCAGCCCCATGGCCTGAAGTCGCTCAAGGATCAATGACATCGCCTCGTGAAAAGCAGTCGGTTTGCCAATTCACCCGCCGCGGGCGCAATCGCCCGCAACATCCCCAGCAAGGGCCGCGCGACGGGCCCCGGCTCCCGTCTCCAAGCCCGGCCGCCACAGGGTCGCGGCCGCGGCTGTCGTTCTTTGACGCCCATGGCAACATCGAGCCATTTCCCACCGGCCGCCCGCGGGGGTAGCATGCGACCATGTTCAGCGAGTTCATGGCGGCGGTTCAGGAAGGGCGCGAGCTGTCCCGGGCCGACATCACCCGGGTCGTTTCGTTGCTGGCGGGCGCGGAGGCGGCGGCCTCGCACAAGGCAGACTTCCTCGCGGCCATGGCCGCCAAGGGCGAGACGGCGGCCGAGATCGCCGGCTTCGCGGCCGAGCTCCGGGCCTTGTCCGTTCCCCTGCCCTTCGACCCCGCCGACGTCACCGGCGAGGTGCTGGACGTCTGCGGCACCGGTGGCGACCGGCTCGACACGTTCAACATCTCGACCACGGTGGCGCTCGTGTGTGCGGCCGCCGGGGTGACCGTGGCCAAGCATGGCAACCGCGCCGTCACCTCCCAGTCCGGCTCGGCCGACGTCCTCGAGGCCATGGGGATCCCGGTGGACCTCTCGCCGGACGAGGCCGCCCGAAGCCTGCGCGAGCACCGGTTCGCCTTCCTCTTCGCCCCGCGCTTCCACCCCGCCTTCAGGAACATCGGCCCCGCCCGCGCCCTGTGCGCGCAACGCGGCCAGCGCACGTTGTTCAACTTCCTCGGCCCGCTGCTCAACCCCGCACGTCCCACCGCGCAGCTCCTTGGCGTGTCCAGGCCCGAGCTGGTGGAACCCATGGCGCGGACGTTGCAGGACCTTGGGCTGAGGCGCGCCATGGTGGTTTCCGGGGCCGTGCCCGGGGCGGGCTTCCTCGACGAGTTGTCCACGCTCGGGGACAACACGGTCGCGGAGTTCCATCAGGAACGCGGGTTCAGCAAGTCCACGTGGCGACCGGAGGGCCTCGCGCTCTTGCCCGCGACGCTCGCCGACCTGCGCGGCGGCGATCGCCATGCCAACGCGGCGATCATCGAGGGGTTGCTGCGCGGCACCGACGCGGGGCCGAGGCGGGACGCCGTGCTGCTCAACGCCGGCGCCGCCCTGTTCGTGGCCGACGCCTCGCGCTCGATCATGGAGGGTTGGGAACGGGCGGCCGACGTGCTCGCAACGGGCCAGGCATGGAGGCTGGTGGAGGCGTTGCGGTCGTTCCGGAGGGACTAGCCCCGCTGCGTGGCTGGCCCTCAACGCCTCGGGCGAACCAGCATCAGCGCGTTGGTCACCCACGGGCAGGCGAAGATGCCGATGCCATAGGCGGTCGCGAGGCCGCGCAGCCATGGGACCCATTGCCGGGCCTGCGAACGCGGGAGCGTGTCCACCATGACGCCGGCCCCAAACGCCGAGATGCCCACGGCGGCCATGACGAGCGCGAAGGCGACCATGACGGCGCGTGGCCAGCCCCGGGGGCACTTGTAGGGGGCGGTGACGGGAAGGACGAGGAAGGCGAACATGCCGGCGCCGAGCAGCCACAGCATGGAGTCGGCCACGAAGGGCGAGAGCGCCGCGCAGAACAACCCGGCGGCCACGCATGCGCCCACCCACGTGGACTCGCCTCGCTCCGCGTCGGACAGCGCAAGGCGGCCGTAGCGGTTGAGGCGAAGCACGAGGTTGAACAGGGGCTGGGCGGCCCACGTGAGCCACACGAAGACGACGTAGGCGACGCGGACCGGGAGGATGAACGGGGCGAGGCTGGGCCGCGAGTCCTGGAGGTCGCCGAGCAGCGAGTTGCCGAAGTAGCCGCCGAGCACGACCGCCCACTGCGCCTTGCGGCTCAGGCGGTTCATCCAGAGGAAGTACCGGAGCAGGATGGCGTAGAGCGGGTTGCTCGCCTTGAGCGCCTCCACCAATCCCTCGCGCGCCCATGCGTTGTCGGGCTCCAGTCTCAGCGCCTCTTGGAAATGGCGGAGTGCCTCGCGGTGTTGCCCCGCATGAAGGCGCGTCCAGCCCATGTTGGCATGAGTGGTGGAATCCTCCGGGTTGCGACCGAGCGTGGCGTCGAGCGTGGCTCCGGCCTCTTGGTTGCGCCCGAGATGGACGAGCGCGGAGGCGCGGATGTTGTTCGCGGACTCATTGGCCGGGTCGAGCGCCAAGGCACGGTCGGCCGCAGCAAGGGCCTCTTCCCAACGACGTTCCTGCAACAGCAAGGCCCCCTGCAACGCATGGTGCTCGGGGCTCGACGCATCCAGGCGGATGGCCTCGCGGATGGACTGGAGCGCGCCGCGCAGGTCGTTGCGCTTGGACAGCACCAAGGCCATCACATGGTGCGCGTGCGAGTAGTCCGGCGCGCCCCCGATGGCGTCGGCGGCCGCTTGTTGCGCCTCGGGAAGCTGGTTCGTTTCCGCAAGGGCGTGCGCAAGGAGCACGAGTCCGTAGGGATCCCCGGGTTCCTCCGCGAGACCTTGCCGGGCCGAGTCCACGGCCATCGCGGGCCGATGCTGTCCCAAGAGCAGGGCGGCACGGGTGAAATGGGGGTTCATGGCGAAGGGGGAATCGCGAATGGCGAATGGGGAATGGGGAATGGCGGGCAAGGGGCCCGGGCGAGGCATTCCTACAGCTTCAGGTAGCGCAGGATGTCGTCGTAGGCCCCGCCTTGGTTGGAGTAGAGGGCGTAGTTGCGCGCGGTGGCGAACCACTCGCGCGTGGTGGGCTTGAGCCTGGAAGCCGCATGGAGCAGGTCCTTGCTCCGAAGCGGCTGCGGCGCCCCCGAACGCAGCGCCTCGCGAAGCTTCCCCTCGATGGACTGGTCCACGACGGCCTTGAGGTCCGCGCCGGAGAAGCCCTCGGTCTTGGCCGCGATCCCGTTGAAGTCGAGATCCTCCTGCGGCTTGCCGGAGAGGAGGATTCGGAGAATGGCGGCGCGCGCGGCCGCGTCGGGCGGCGGGACGAACAGGATGCGGTCGAAGCGTCCCGGGCGCCGGAACGCGGAGTCGAGGTGCCATGGGGCATTGGTGGCACCGAGCACAAGGACGCCCTCGTTGGACGACTGGACGCCGTCGAGCTCGTTGAGGAACTGGTTGATCAGATGGCGTCCGCCGGAGGTCTTCATGTCAGCCCGGCTCGCGCCCAAGGCATCCACCTCGTCAAAGAAGAGCACGCACGGGGCGTTGCGACGCGCCTGCTGGAAGAGCTGGTGCAGGTTGCGCTCGCTGTTGCCGATCCACATTTCGAGGACGTCATGGATGCCGACCGAGATGAAGCCCGCCTTGATCTCCCCGGCCGTGGCGCGCGCAAGGTGCGTCTTGCCGCAGCCCGGCGGCCCGTACAGGAGGATGCCGCCCCCTGCCGCCTTGCCATACGCCTTGTACAGGTCGGCATGGGTGATGGGATGGACGATCTTGACCTGGATTTCCTCCTTGAGCGCGTCCATGCCGCCCACGTCGGCAAACGTGATGCGCGGGCGCTCAATCACGGCGTCGTCGGGCGCGACGCCGCCGTCGCCGCCGTGCGCGCGCGCGCGCCCGTCCTCGACCTCGGCAAGGTCGCCGCCCGGGAAGATGTCGTCGAGGTCGCCCTCCTCCTCGTCCTCCTCGGGCTCGGGACGGATGCCCATCTTCAGGGCGAACTCGGGGTCGGCGGCGTCCGGGTCCTTGCTTACGCCCTTCTTGTATTGCAGGACGGCCTGCTCGACCTCGCCCATCGAGGCAAGGAGGCGCGCGTAGAGGACATGCGCGCGGGCCGGCGCGCTCTGGAGCTTCACGAGGTCCTCGAGCACGACGAGCGTGTGGCTGCGCTTGCCTTGCTGCTGGAATGCGCGCGCAAGGCCCAGCTTCAGCCCCGGGTTGTCCGGGGAAAGCGCAAGGGCGGCCCGGTACTCGGCCTCCGCCTCGCCATGGCGCCCCGCCGCAAGAAGGGCGTCGGCCAGCGCGTGCCGGAGCGGGACGTTGCCGGGCGACTGCGCCACGGCCTCGCGAAGCTGGGAGATGGAGTCGGGCTGGTTCATGGCATCATTCCCACTCGATCGTTCCCGGGGGCTTGCTGGTGATGTCGAGGACGACGCGGTTGATGCCGCGGACCTCGTTGGTGATCCGGGTCGAGATCTTTTCAAGGAGCGCGTACGGCACATGGACCCAGTCGGCGGTCATGCCGTCCTGGGAGTCCACCACCCGCAACGCGGCCGTGTACTCGTAGGTGCGCTCGTCACCCTGCACGCCGACGGACCGGACCGGGAGGAGCACCGCGAAGGCCTGCCATGTCTTGTAGTACAGGTCCGCCCCCTTCATCTCCTCCACGACGATGGCGTCGGCCTTGCGCAGGATTTCGAGCTTGGGTCCGGAGACAGGCCCGAGACAGCGCACCGCAAGGCCGGGTCCGGGAAAGGGCTGGCGCTGGACGATCTCCTTCGGCAGCCCGAGCTCGACGCCGAGCTGGCGGACCTCGTCCTTGAAAAGGGCGCGCAGGGGCTCCAGCAGCTCGAACTTCATGTTCTTGGGCAGCCCGCCGACGTTGTGGTGGGACTTGATGAGCGCGGCGGGGTTGCCGGCGATGGGGACGGACTCGATGACGTCGGGGTAGAGCGTGCCCTGGGCAAGGAACCGGGCCTTGCCGGCGCGCTTGGTGGCGGCCTGGAAGACATCGACGAAGGCCTTGCCGATGACCTTCCGCTTCCGCTCGGGGTCGGACACGCCCTTCAGCTTGCGAAGGAACAGCGGCGTCGCGTCCTCGTATTGCAGCCGGATCTTGAAGTTTCGGCCGAACACCTCGCGCACGACGTCCGCCTCGCGGGCGCGAAGCAGGCCGTTGTTCACGAAGATGCAGGTGAGCTGGTCACCGATCGCCCGGTGGATGAGGGCTGCGGCAACGGAGGAATCGACGCCCCCGCTCAGCCCGAGGATGACGCGGTCCTTGCCGACGCGGGCCCGGATTTCCTCCGTGGCCTGCTCGACGTAGTTGCGCATCGTCCAGTCGCGCCCGCAGCCACAGACGCCATGGACGAAGTTGGCGATGATCTCGCGGCCGCGGGGCGTGTGGACGACCTCGGGGTGGAACTGGATGCCGAAGAAGCGGCGGCGGGAGTCCTCGATGGCGGCGTAGTCGGAGTTCTCGGTGGTGCCGACGACGACGAAGTCCTTGGGGAGGCGGGTGAGCTTGTCGCCGTGGGAGTTCCAGACCTGGAGCTCGCGTGAAAGGCCCTTGAAGAGCGCGCACTGGGGGTCGGCGACGGCGAGGGTGCCCTTGCCGTACTCGCGCTTGTCGCCGCGCTCGACCTTCCCGCCAAGGTAATGCGCGAGGAGCTGGACGCCGTAGCAGATGCCGAGCACGGGGATGCCAAGCTTGAAGATGGCCTTGTCCGGCAGGGGGGCCTCCTTCGCGTACACGCTGGACGGGCCGCCGGACAGGATGAGCCCCTTGGGGTTCATGGCGGCGATCTCCGACGCCGGCGTGTCGAACCGCACGAGGGTGGAGTACACGTTGCACTCACGGACGCGCCGGGCGATGACCTGCGTGTACTGGGAGCCGAAGTCGAGGATGACGATCTGTTCCATGCCTTGAAACGAAGGGTCAGGATGTGACGAGAGGGCGGGCGAAAGGAAAGGCGAAAAGCTGGGGCCTTCCCGGCCAACTCCGGGACGCATCACCCGTCCGGCCCGCGCTTTGCGCGCCCGGGCCGGTTCATCCCGGGCCACGGGCATGGCGTCCCGTGCAACCCGCGCTTTTCTTTCCGGCGAAACGGCCAACCTTCGGGCGCGTGGATGCTTCGGGCGCAAGGGAGGATTCGGGGGCCGGGACAACAACGGCGGCCGGCTCGCCGTTCGCCGCGTTGCAGCAGGTCACCGTGCCCGACCTGTGGCAGCAGCACGCGGTCTCGGCCCTGCGCGAGGGCAAGGAC
Source organism: uncultured Verrucomicrobiota bacterium (assembly GCA_903925515.1). GTDB lineage: Bacteria > Verrucomicrobiota > Verrucomicrobiia > Limisphaerales > UBA9464 > UBA6176. The sequence goes on along the minus strand of CAIYFP010000499.1, from coordinate 11,107 downwards.
GTCGTGGTGCATGCCCCCACCGGCTCCGGCAAGACGCTCGTGTTCGAGCTGTGGAGCAACCAGGGACGCTGCCGCACCCAGGCGATCTACACGGTGCCCACGCGCGCCCTCGCCAACGACAAGCTCTCCGAGTGGCGCGCGCGCGGCTGGGACGTCGGCATCGCCACCGGCGACCTGTCCGACAACCTCGACGCGCCGGTGCTCGTGGCCACCCTTGAGACCCAGAAGAACCGGCTGATCCACGGCGACGGCCCCTCGCTGCTCGTCATCGACGAATACCAGATGCTGGGCGATGCCGACCGCGGGTTGAACTACGAGCTCGCCATCGCCCTCGCGCCCGAACGTACCCAGCTCCTCCTCCTCAGCGGCTCCGTGGCCAACCCCGAGCAGGTCGTCCATTGGCTGCGGAGGCTGGGGCGCGACGCCGTCCTTGTGCGCCATGACATCCGGCCGGTGCCCTTGGAGGAGGTGCTCGTCACCGAGCTCAACTGGCGGCTGCCGTCCGAGATCCGTTCCCATTGGGCGCGGTTCTCCGCCCGGGCCCTTGCCGAGTCGCTTGGGCCAGTCCTCCTCTTCGCGCCGCGCCGCGCCCAGTCCGAGGCCATCGCGGCGGAGGTCGCGCGGGAACTGCCTTGCCCCAACCCCCTCGTCCTGTCCGACTCCCAACGCCGCCTCGTGGGCGAGCATCTCGCCCGCATGCTGCGGTCCCGCGTGGCGTACCATCACTCGGGCCTGTCCTACGCCGTGCGCGCCGGGGTCATCGAGCCGCTCGCCAAGGCCGGCCAACTGCGCGTCGTCGTCGCCACCATGGGCCTCGCCGCCGGCATCAACTTCTCCCTCCGTTCCGTCGCACTCACCGCGGACTCCTACAAGCGCGACGGCCAGGAGGTCCCCATTCGCCCGGACGAGATCCTCCAGATGTTCGGCCGGGCGGGACGGCGCGGCATTGACGAGACGGGCTATGTCCTCGCCAACCCGGAGGGCATCCGCCTGCGGGACGGGCACCCGGCTGTGTTGTCCCGCTCGCGCATGGTGGACTGGCCCGCGTTGCTCAACCTCATGGCCGCCGCCGAGGACCGGGGCCGCGACCCGTTCACCGAGGCCGTCCGCGTCCAGCAACGCCTCTTCACCACCAAGCCCATCTTCCTCGGCGTCGAGGCCGCCCTCCGCAACCCCGAGGCACCCTGCGGCCTCAAGACCGACTCCGAACGCGCCCGGCACGTCCGGCGACGCGTCCGCGAGATCCTCAATTCCCGCGGCGAATGGGAACCCATGCCGCCGTGGCGCGAGACCCCGCTCTCCATGGTTCGCGTCCCGCTGGACCCGCCGGCCGACACCGCAACCCCGGCCGACGCCGCGCCGGTCGCGCCTGCCCGGCCGCCCCGCCTCGTGCCCGCACTCACCGTCCCCGCCGCCCTCGAGAACGTCGGCACCGGCGGCCTTGCCAAGGTCGAGGATTCCCCGGACGGCCCCGTGCTCGGGCGTTCCATGGTCGTCGCGGAACGCATCGGCACCGACCGCGTCCAGATCGCAAAGTGGGTCCGCCGCGCCACGGGCTGGCACGGGCGCGAGGCGGCGATCGAGTCATGGCACGGGTCCATCGCGCCGTTGCTGGAGCAACACATGGCCTCCCAGCGCCTCCGGGTCGTCCGCATGGACGTCCACCCCCAGAGCATCGTCGTCATGGTGTCGTTGGCCGAACAACCCGTCCGCGTGCCCGTGGACCGGGCCGGCGTGCCCCTCTGGCAACCCCGCGAGCGCAACATCTTCCCCAAGGATTGCGCCGCCTGCCCCCTCACGTCCGCCTGCGAGGGCCTGTCCGCCTCCAGCGGCACCGCCGCACTCTGGCGTCGCCTCGCCTTGGTGGACGCCAAGGGCAGGCCCACCCGCCGCGGCCGCGTCGTCGGATTCTTCCAGAACGGCGACGGCCTCGCCGTGGCGGCCGCGCTGGAGGACGCCAAGTACCCCTTGGACGAGCTGCTCTTCGACCTTGCGAACCTCGACGCGGGACACCGCTTCTGCGGCGACGAGAACCGCTGGGGCGGGCGCCTCGCCATGGCGTGCCATGCGCGGTACGGCATCCAGACGGTCGAGGGCTACCTCGAGAACGGCGTTCCGCCCAAGTACGGCGACGGCGCGGGCCTCGTCGTCCATGCGCTCCACCGCGATCCGTGGAGCAAGCGCCGATTCGTCACCGACTACCTCGGGGACGGCGACATCGACCGCGTCGTCATCGAGTGGCGAAGCATGCTTCGGCAGGTGGCCCATGCGCCCGGGCTGGACTGGGACCGCTGGACGACCTTCCAGCAGATGGCCAAGGCCCTGCTCGCCGAGACGGAGTCGCCCACCGACACGGACCTCCCAGCCCTCGAGCCCCACCAGTCCAAGCGCATGGACCACCGTCTCCAGCTCCGGAAGCACTAGGCTCCTGTCTCGAACAGGGCTGGCGCTTCGCCGCGGGGGATTCTCGCGTCCTACGCGGCGCGAACGACGGGCAGACCCGCGGCGGTCCATGAGGAGCGGCGGCCCTTTGGGTTGCTCCACGCCCACGAGGGATGAGCCACGACGCTACAGCAGCTCCCGGATCGGCGCGCCGTTCTCCACGATGGACAACGGCCGGCCTTGATGGTCGTTGAACGTCGCGTCCAACGGCACCCCATGTGGTGGTAGATCGTCGCCGCAAGGTCGCCCGGCGTCACCGCCCGCTCGGCAATCTCCCCGCCGTCGCGCGTCGTCGCCCCGATCACCTGCCCGTGCCGGAACCCCCCGCCCGCCATGCACATCGACATCACCACCGGCCAATGGTCACGCCCGTCCGTGCTCCCTTGCGTGCCCAACGTCGGCGTCCGCCCAAACTCCCCCATCGCAACGACCAGCGTGTCCTCCAGCATGCCATGCTCGCCAAGGTCGGACACCAACGTCGTGATGAGATGGTCGAACACCGGCAGCAATGGCCGCAGCCCGTTCCAGATCCCACCGTACGGCGGGATGTTGTCCCCGTGGTTGTCCCATGTGCCCGACGCGCCGTGGTTGCTGAGGTCGATCGTGACGAAGCTGACGCCGCGCTCGACGAGGCGTCGCGCCAGCAACGCCTGCCGGCACCAGTCATGGGACCCATACCGCTCCACCACCGCCACGGGCTCCCGCGACAAGTCGAACGCCTCGTGCGCCCGCGCGCCCGCCACCATCTCGAAGGCCTGCTGCCCGAAATGGTCCATCGCCTCCATGTGCCCCGACGCGTCCATGCGCGAACGCAGCGAGTCCAGTTGCTGCGAAAGCGATCGCCGGTCCCGCAACCGCTCCATCGTGAGCCCGGACGGAAGCGCGAACAATTCGCCGACCTTGTCGCCCCGGAAGGGATCATGTTGACCGCCCAGCCACCCGGACCATGGCACGTGCGACTTGTCCTTGAGGTTGAGCACCACGCTTGGCGGCACGCCGGGCTCGTTCGCGCCCCGGAACCGCGCCACGACGGACCCGATCGCCGGGTAGAGATGTCCCTGCGGGTTCACCCTCGGCGTGGCCGCCCGGAACCCCGTCTGCATCACATGGTCCGGCTCATGGTTGCTGTCCCGGCAATCCACCGACCGGATGATCGTGAACCGGTCCAGCATGGCCGCCTGCCGGGGCAGGTACTCGCAAAGGTGGACCCCGGGAATGGCCGTGCGGATGTCCCGGAACGGCCCCCGGATCTCCGACGGCATGCCCGGCTTCACGTCCCATGTGTCGATGTGCGACGGCCCCCCGGTCATCCAGAGCAGGATCACGGCCTTGCGCCGCGACGGTCGCGCAGGGGCGGGGCCCTCGGCCCGCAGCCGCAGCAGTCCCGGCAGCGTGATGCCCGCGAGACCCGCAAGGCCCGCCTTGAGCACGGAACGACGGCTCGCCACGACCAAGCCCTCCCGCACCCGCGGGTTCAGGAAGGTGAAGGCATGCCCGCGCCCGTGCGCATGGCCTCCGTGATGGGACATAACCGGACGCTATCCATGGCGCGCGCGCCGGGTCAACCCGGGCCCCGTCGCATCCCAGCCGGGTTTTTCGGCGCTGACTTATTCCTTGCTTGCCTCGAACCGGGGGGCACCCTCCCGGCCGTTTCGCTATGGAGTATCACATCGCTCGCCGGGCCGCATCGTTGTCCCCCTCCCTCACCTTGGCCATCGACTCGAAGGCCAAGCAAATGAAGGCCGACGGCCATGACGTCGTGGGCTTTGGCGCGGGGGAGCCGGACTTCGACACGCCCCAGCACATCAAGGACGCCGCCGCCGCCGCCCTTGCCTCGGGCTTCACCAAGTACACGCCGTCCTCCGGCATCCCCGAGCTGCGCCAGGCCATCGCGGACAAGTTCCAGCGGGAGAACGGCCTCTCGTACAAGCCCTCCCAGGTCATCGTGTCGTGCGGGGGCAAGCATTCCTGCTTCAACGTCATCCTCGCCACCTGCCAAGAGGGTGACGAGGTGATCATCCCGGCCCCGTACTGGCTGTCCTATCCGGAGATGGCCAAGCTCGCGGGGGCCACCCCGGTCATCCTCGAAACCTCGGACCAGACGGAGTTCAAGGTCACGCCCGCGCAACTGCGGGCCGCCATCACCCCGCGCACCCGGCTCTTCATCCTCAACTCGCCCTCCAACCCCACGGGCACGGTGTACACCCCCGACGAGATCCGCGCGCTGGGCGACGTGTGCGTGGAGATGGGCGTGCTGATCATGAGCGACGAGATCTACGAGCACCTCCTCTATGACGGCGCCGTGCATCGTTCCGTGGCCTCGTTCTCCCCCGCCCACAAGGACCACACCATCATCGTCCATGGCTTCGCCAAGGCATGGTCCATGACCGGGTGGCGCCTCGGCTTCCTCGCCGCGCCCGAGCCCGTCGCGAAGGCCATCGACGCCCTCCAGTCCCACAGCACTTCCAATCCAACCAGCTTCGCCCAGAAGGGCGCCGTGGCCGCCCTCACCGGCCCCCAAGACCACCTCAAGGGCTGGCTCTCCGAATACGCGCGTCGCCGCACCGAGGCATGGCAACGGCTCAACGCCATGCCCGGCGTCTCCTGCGTCAACTCCAAGGGCGCCTTCTACCTCTTCCCCAACATCCGCGGCACCGGCCTTCGCTCCGCCGACTTCTGCGCCCGGCTCCTGGAGGCCGAGAAGGTCGCCGCCGTTCCCGGCATCGCCTTCGGCGCAGACGACTACATCCGGCTCTCGTACGCGACGAGCCTCGCCAACATCATCAAGGGGCTCGAGCGCATGGACCGGTTCGTCCGTTCCCTCGGGGCCTGAACCCCTCGCGCCGTGCCGCGCCTCGACCAGCTCGTGGTGGACCGCGCCTTGCTTCCCACCCGCAGCAAGGCCCAGGCCGCCATCCTCGCGGGGCAGGTCCTCGTCAACGGACAGCCGGCCTCCAAGCCCGGCTTCGTGGTCCCCCCCGACGCCGACGTGCGGCTCGTCGCGGGCGACCGCTACGTCTCACGCGGCGGCCACAAGCTGGAACATGCCCTCCGTCACTTTGGCCTCGACCCCCGGGGGACCCGTGCCCTCGACATCGGCGCCTCCACCGGGGGATTCACGGACTGCCTCCTCCAGCATGGCGCGGCCCGGGTCCATGCGGTGGACGTGGGCCATGGCCAGCTCGCATGGACGCTCCGGAACGACCCCCGCGTGGTCGTCATGGAACGCGTCAATGCCCGCGCCCTCCTGCCCTCTTCATTCCCGCCCGGCGACCTGCCCTTCGACATGGCCGTCGTGGACTGTTCCTTCATCAGCCTGCGAAGGGTGCTGCCCGTGCTGCCGCCCCTCCTGCACGCGGGCGCCCACGTCGTGGCGCTGGTGAAACCCCAGTTCGAGGCCGGCAAGGCCGAGGCCGACCGCGGCGCCGGGGTCATCACCGACCCGGCTGTCCATCGCCGCGTCCTCGCCGAGCTCGAGGACTTCACCCGTTCCTCCTCCCTTGGCCTCGAATGGCATGGCGCCGTCGAGTCCCCCCTGCTTGGCCCCGCCGGGAACCGGGAGTTCCTCGCGCGCCTCCGGCGCCGGGAACCGGGCCGCGCCCAGGACCCCGGCCCAGCCGTCGGCCAATCTTGCCCGCCTGAATACTCGTCGCCCCATGGGCGTCGTCTTGCCCCATGACGAGCCCGGGGCCGGGCGTTGCGAGCGTCGATGTCCAGCCAAGTGACCTGTCGATGGCGTTGCGTCGTGTCGGCCCGGTTTTCGTCCGGACAGGGGCCCGTTCCCCGTCATTGACCCCCATGCGCAGCGTCAGCAACCTCCACCTCACGAGTATGCACCGGCATTTCCACACCGCGTTCGTCCCCTTCGCCCTTGTCGTCGCCACCCTCCTCGCCGGGTGTGCCTCCAGTGGCGTCCGCAACCCGTCCGGCACCGGCGTCACCGTCATGAAGGCCGACGAGCAGGGCTTCGTGGCGGGCACGGGCGTGGAGTCGCAGGACATTGTCTCGGTCACGGACAAGATGGCCCGGGGCATCCTTGAGGTGCCGCAGGTGGCCCAGGCGCAGGGCCAGCCCAAGGTCGTCTTGCTGCCCATCGAGAACAACACCCGCTTCGCCATCAACAAGGACATCCTCCTCGCCCGCATCCGGGCGCGACTCAACTCCCAGGCACGCGGCAAGGTCACCTTCCTGGCCCGCGAGCGCATGACCGCCCTCGAGCAGGAACGCCAGCTCAAGCAGTCCGGCCAAGTCACCAGCTCCGCCAACCCCAACGCCGTCGAGTTCCACGGCGCCGACTACTTCCTCACCGGCAAGCTCGACGGGGCCACGACCAAGAACGCCCGCGGCGTGAGCGACTACGTGCTCTACACGTTCCAGCTCGTGGATGCGCGGAACAGCGCGATCGTTTGGGAGGACATGGCCGAGATCAAGAAGCAGGGCCTCGACGACGCCGCCTACCGCTGACCGCGCGCCTTTCCCAAACCCTTCGCCGCCCCACCCCCCCTCGCCATGCGGCACTGGCTCCTCCTGATCGTCGCCTCGTGCATCGTCTCCGGCTGCGCCGCCACCCGTCGGCCCGCCGCGCGCGACCGCCTCCTTGACGCCTACCGCGAGGCCGCCGCGCACATGCAGCAGGCGCGGTTTGCAGAGGCCAAGCCCCTCCTCGAGGACGCCGTCGTCACCCTCGGTGGCCTGACCTCCGGCGACCGCACCGCGAGGCAGGCACGGAACCTGTTCCGGGCCGAGGCCTCCAAGAACTTCCGCGGCGAACCCTACGAGCGGGTCATGGCCTACTACTACCGCGGCATCCTCTACTGGATGGACGGGGAGCCCGACAACGCCCGCGCCTGCTTTCGCTCTGCCCAGTTGCAGGATTCGGACGCCGACAACGACCAATACCAGTCCGACTACGCCCTGCTCGACTACCTCGACGGGTTCGTGACCACGAAGCTGGGGGGGAACGGTTCCGACGCCATGGCCCGCGCCCGCGGGAACGCCCGCATGGGGGCGCTGCCCGACTACGACAAGGCGGCCAACCTCCTCGTCTTCTTCGAGATGGGGAACGGCCCGACCAAGACTCCTCGGGCTCCTTTGGCGAGCAGCTCCGGTTTCGCTCCGGCCACTCGCGTTCCACGTCCGTGCGCCTTTCCGCCGCCGGCCAGACATGGAACGCGCGCGCGGCCGACGACCTCAGCTTCCAGGCGTCCACGCGGGGCGGGCGCATCATGGACCATGTGCTCGCCAACAAGGCCGTGTTCAAGGAATCCACCGACGCCTTCGGCAACGCCGCCATCCTGTCCGGGGCCATCCTCGCCGGCACCGCCGGGCGCAACACCGCCGCCGACGAGATCGGCGCGGGCCTCCTCGTCGCCGGGTTGGTCGGGAAGCTCGTCAGCGCCGCCGCGACGCCCGCCGCCGACACCCGCGCATGGGACAACCTCCCCAACCTGATCGGGTTCGCCGCCCTTCGGCTGCCACCCGGCGAACACAAGCTCACGGCCCAGTTCCTCGACGCGGCCGGCAACGTCACCCTCTCCCGCGACGCCACCTTCGCCATCGCCGCCAACGCGCGCGACACCGTCCTGTTCTTCTCCGACAAGCCCTGAAGCTTTCCCGGCCGTCCCCGTTCCCGACCGAGTCCCCCCATGAAAACACAAGCCTCCCTCGTCGCCTTCGCCGCCGCCTCCATCATGGCCGTCGGCTGCCGTCCCGCCGCCCAATCCATCAGCAGCGCCACGCAGACCGTTGTCACCGGCCACCCCGGCGGCCCGTACCCGCCCAAGAACGCCGGCAAGTACGCCCTCGAAAACCAGTCCAAGTTCATCGCCGCCGACTACGGCGCGCAACGTTCCATCACCTGCACCGGCATGCAGGAACGCGTCCTCGAAGACGGCCGCCTCGAGGTCGCCGCCAACCTTCGCAACCGCCTCAACCGCCGCATCCAGGTCCAGGTCCAGTGCGTGTTCAAGGATGCCCAAGGATTCGGCACCGGCGACGAAACCCCATGGCAGGACGTCATCTTCACCGAGAACACCCAGGAGACCGTCCGGTTCACCTCCCTCAACGACAAGGCCCGCGGCTACACCGTGCGCGTCCGCGAGGCCCGCTGACCCCAACCCTCCCGCCGTTCCTGACCCCATGCGCATCGTCGGCGTCATCCCGGCCCGCTACGCCTCCACGCGATTCCCCGGCAAGCCCCTCCATCTCATCGCCGGCAAGCCCCTCGTCCAGCGCGTCGTCGAACGTTGCCGCCTGTCCCGCGTCCTCGCCGACGTCATCGTCGCCACCGACGACCCCCGCATCGCCGAGTGTGCCCGGGCCTTCGCGCGGGTCGAGATGACCCGTGCCGAACACCCGTCCGGCACCGACCGCATCGCCGAGGTCGCGGCACGCATCGACGCCGACGCCTGCGTCAACATCCAGGGCGACGAGCCGCTCGTGGACCCCGACGTCATCGACGCCGTCGCCGGCCTCCTGCGGTCGGCCGAGATGTCCACGGCCGCCACGCCGCTCCGGCGCGCCGCCGACCTCGACAACCCCAACGTCGTGAAGGTCGTCGTGGGGATGGACGGCCATGCCCTGTACTTTTCCCGGAGCACCATCCCCTTTCTCCGGGACCATGCCGGAGCCGACGCCGGCGCACGGCTGGCCTCCTTTCCGTACCTTCGGCACCTCGGCATCTACGGGTACCGCCGGGAGACGCTCGCGCGGCTGGTGTCATGGCCACCCTCGCCGCTGGAGCAGGCCGAGAAGCTCGAGCAACTCCGCGCGCTGGAGCACGGGATCCGCATCACCGTCGCCCGCGTGGACCACGAGGGCATCGGCGTGGACACGCCCGGCGACGTGGCGCGCGTGGAGGCGCTGCTCGCGGCCGGGGCATGAACACCCGCCGGGCGGCGAGCCACGCATGCACTCCCTCGGCGACATGGCCAAGGCCCTGAACCGTCCCGCCGTCTATCTCCGCGGGCTTCAGTCGCGCTTCGACCTCGCAAGCTTCGCCGGCAAGGCCTACCCCGACGCCTACCTCGCCTTCCTCCGCACCGTCGTGCACCTGCGCGTGCTCAACGTCTCCGAGGAATCCCTCCGCAACCTCTGGGATGTCGAGAGGAAGCTCCTGCGGCTCCTGCACGTGGACTCCACGGGCTCCCCCACATGGTACCTCGATTCCTGCGGGCGCGTCGGCGACACGGAAAGGCGACTGCTGCTCAGCAACCACGACATGGGCATCCCCATCGACTCGCGCTCGGTCCAGCTGGGCCTCGACTTCGCCGGGGGCGTTCCCGAGCTCTTCGGAAGCAAGGAGATGGGCGAGGACGTCCTCCGCGTCCTCGGCGAGTACCTCCGCCTTGCCGCGCGCATCCGTGCCGAGGCCGCCGTCGAGGTCTCGCTCCTTCGTTCGGCCATCCATTGGGCGGCACGGTTGGAATAAGGCTTGGCCTCCGGGGCTCCCGGCGTTTTGCTTTTCACGGTGCGTGGCGTGGCTTGGCCCGCCTCAAACCATTCACACATCCCCGGAAAAGACATGAAGCATCTCGTCAACACGACGCTTGCGGCGGCCATCCTTGCCCTCGTCGGCTGCGCCACCTCCCCCAAGGCCTCCAAGACCATCGAGCAGGTCATGGAGGAGGGTTTTGAGGGCAAGCAATCCCTCTGCGCCAAGGTCTCCAAGGGCGAGGGCTCCGCCAAGGACCTCGAGACCATGGTGGGCCTCACCTACCAGCTCACCCTCAACACGCCGCCGCGGGGCGACCTCCAAAGCTGGACCGAGAAGACCACCGCCCTCCATGCCGCGGCCAAGGCCCTCGCCGCCGGCAACCCCGGCGCCGCCGACCAATGGAAGTCCGCCGTCAACTGCAAGGCCTGCCACTCCGTCCACAAGCCGAACTAACCCCCCGCGGCTCGCCTCCCGGGCGGAGCGACCCGTCCGCTCGCCCGGGAAATTCCTTCCATGGCCCTCTCACGTCCGCGCCTCCAGCCTGTCGCCTTCGCGCTCCTCGGCATCCTCTTCGGTGCCCGCACCCATGCCCTGGATGTCCCCGCCGCCGAATACCAGCAACTCCTGCGACGCGTCGGCAATCAAGAGGCCGCCATCGAATCCTTCCGCCGCACCCTTCAGGACCTCCGCTCCGAGGTCGCCCGCATCCGTTCCACCACCGAGCAACTCAAGCTCCTCGCCAACACGCCCCGCTCCTTCGCCACCCAGGAACAGTATCAACGGCTCGCCGAGCAAGTCCGCTCCGTCGAACGCAACCGCGTCGCCGACCGCTCCCAAATCCTCGGCGCCATCGAGAACCTTCGCTCCCTCGCCAAGACTCCGGCATCGCCCCATGGCCAACCCGCGCCGGCCAAGGGCAAGCCCAAGCCCGCGTCCCCGGCCCGGAGGAAGCCCGCGCCCTAGCCCAGCACGTCCCGCCCAGCTGAACCGTCCCGTCATGGCCTTGCTTTCCCGGCGGACAAGGCCCCGCCCCCCCGGGCTCGGCCGTGGCCAGCCCATGAGCGACCTCACGCCCCCTTTCCTGCCCCCATGCAGAGCCTCCCCGCCTTGCGCCCCGCCCCATGGATCCACGCATGGCTGTCCAACGCTTGCCTGCTCGGCATGACATGGCAAGCGCACGCCGAGATCCTCGTAGCCACCAACTCCTCATGGCGCCTCTTCCGCGGCACC
>CAIYFP010000498.1 GCA_903925515.1 uncultured Verrucomicrobiota bacterium | reverse complement strand
TATGCTCCGTCCTCACGCCTTGCCCCGGGGCATTCTTGGAGCAACCCAACACCAGCGATTTGTGAGACACGACACTAGGGTGGGAGCTGCCCGAGGACGCGCCGCCGAGGAGCACGGAGGACTTGGACTTGGCGACCCAGGCTGGCCCGCGGGCCGGTTCCGTAGTGAAGAATTTTCCCGTCAATCCGGGGAAACGCCCGGTTTTCGGCCCCTTCACGACGCCCGTTGCGAAAGTCAGGCTGGTCTGACGGAACAGCATGAACCCGGCATGGGGAAGCCCGCGCCAAGATTTTGTCCTCAGGCGGAGGCCATGGGGATCGCGGCTGCGGCGGCGACGGGTGGACGGCGGGAGGGGGGCTCGTCTTGGGGCGGGAAGGGGGGTTCCGTCATTTTCTTCCGGCCTTCATCGCCCCGGCCTAGCCCTTCTCGATGCAGGCGTAGGCGTTGTGGTTGTGGATGCTCTCGTAGTTTTCGGCCTCGACCTTGTACCATGCCACGTCCGGGTGGGCGTTGAGCTTGAGCGCCACGTTTCGCACAAGGTCCTCCACGAACACCGGGTTCTCGTAGGCCCGCTCCGTCACCGCCTTCTCGTCCTCGCGCTTCAGCAACGAGTACATCTCGCTGCTCGCCGACGCCTCCACCAAGGCGATCAAGTCCTCGATCCACACCACGCGGGTCGTCCGGATCTTCACCGTCACCTCGCCCCGCTGGTTGTGCGCCCCGTACTTCGAGATCGCCTTCGAGCACGGGCACAGCGTCGTCACGAGCGCCTTCAACGTCAGGACAAAGTCCAGCTCGTTCCCGTGCATCGCCGCGTCGAAGCCCACCGTGTAGTCCACGACGCCTTCCTTCCCCGAGACCGGCGCCTTCTTCACAAGGAAGAACGGGAACTCCATCTCCACGTGCGCGCTCCGGGCGTTCAGCCGGGCCTGCATCTCCCTCAGCATCTCCGGGATGTTCTCCACGTGCACCACCCGCCCGTGATGGTTCAAAACCTCCACAAACCGGCTCATGTGCGTCCCCTTGAATTCCTTCGGCAGGTCCACGAACAGGCCCACCCGCGCCACCGTGCTCTGCGGGGCCACGTGCGCCCTGTCCCGCACCAGCAGCGGCACCCGGAGCCCGCGCACCCCGACCTTGTCGATCCGCAGGCCGCGGACATCTGGCTCGTTTTGCTTGTCGCTCAGTGGCTTCATCGCCGTCCCCGTCGTGCTCGCATGCCGCCCCCTCGCCGTGGAATGGCCAAGCAACATGACTCCCCCCTCCCTCACCATCGCGTCCATTGCCGACGCTATCACCCTTCATCCGCTCCACCAATCGGTTTGTTTCCCGGACCTTGAATCGTCACAAGGACAGTCCGAGCCTGCACCACGTGAACGCCCCCAATCCTCTCCACCACCTCGCGCCTCCAATCCACCGCGTCCTCCCCGGATCGCTCGCCCTTCTCGCATTCATCACGTTCCTCGCGCCGCAGGCCCTCGCCCAACCACGCCTCCGCATCGCCACGTTCAACGCCGAAAACTACCTCGTGCGCCCCGCAAACGGGCGGACCGTCAAGACCATGCCCCAGCGCAGCAAGGTCGCCGAGCTGCTCGCGGACCTGAACCCGGACGTCGTGGCGCTCCAGGAGATCGGCGATCCCGAGGCCCTCTCCGACCTCCAAGGCCGCCTCCGCTCCCGCGGCATCGACCTGCCCCACGCCGACCTCGCACGCGGCCATGACCCAGACATCGCCGTCGCCATCCTCTCCCGCTTCCCCTTCGCCTCGCGAGTTCACCACACCCATGAATCCTACCTTCTCGACGGCCGACGCCTCCGCACGAGCCGCGCCTTCGCGGAGGTTTCCTTCCACCCGGCTCCCGGCTACCGCGTCTTCCTCCTCGCAGCCCACCTCAAGTCCAAGCGCGCAGTCGGCGTCGCCTCCGAGTCCGACATGCGCGAGCAGGAAGCCATCCTGCTTCGCGAGAAGGCCGACGCCATCCTCCATCAAGACCCCGACGCCAACGTCGTCGTGTGTGGCGACTTCAACGACACGCAGGACAGCCCAGCCCTCCGGGTCCTCCGCGGCAAAGGCACGCGCGCGCTGATCGACACCAAGCCTGCCGAGCCCTGCCCATCCCCGGCTCCCGCGCGTCGCGTGACATGGACCCATCACTTCGCCCGCGAGGATGCCTTCACGCGCATCGACTACATCCTCGTCAGCCGAGGCATGGCCCGCGAATGGCGGCCCGAGGGCACCCGCGTCCACCCCGCCCATGACTGGGGCATGGCCTCGGACCACCGCCCCATCGTCGCCGAGTTCGACGCCGCCGACCGCTAGCCGCGCCCGTCGCCCTCAAGGCGAGGCCGCCGGACGCCCCGACCGCTCAAGGAACGCAACAAGGTCGGACAACTGCTGCAACGTCATCGTCTCGTTGTAGTCACCCATGCGCGACATCTTGCCCGAGGCCACCAGCTCGCGCTGGTACGCCGGGTCGATCCGGTGCGATGGGTTCACGATCGACGTGATCCGGTCCATGCGCGTCCGCCGCCGCGGCTCGTCGCCCAGCACCACGGGCACCTGCGGACGCGCCGTCGGCTCCGGGAACAACCCCTCGCGCCCGCGCACCGAATGGCATGAATGACACCAGAGGTCCCGGAACGCCGCCTCGCCGCGCGACGCCGAACCCTGCTGCAACCACGCCGCCTCGGCATCCCCTGCCCGACGCCCGCGCCACGGCGGCCTTGCCTCCTCCGCCAGGCCGCCCGCCCACGACGGCACCCCGTTCGCATCCCGCAGGCTCAGCGTCCCGGCATCGGTCTTCACCCGAGTCGCCACCACCACGCGCTTCCCCTCGATGATCACGTCCGACCCCGCCACCTCGACGCGGTCCTTCGCCTTGATCGACACGTCCTGCCGTTGGACATACCACCGCGGCCCAAGGTGCACCGTCACCACGTTTGTCCCCGTGTCCACCTCCGCCAGCATCCCCCTTGTCATCCCGCGCCTCGGCGAGAACGCCTCCACCCGCGTCACCGTCCCCGCCACGGCGACCACGTTGTTGGAGTCAAACAACCGGACGAACGATGACTCCGACGACCAACCGCCGCTGCCCGGCCTCGGGAACAACCCCTGGGCCACGGCAACTCGACGGGACACCAACACCACGCACGCCAGCAAGACGCCACGGGTCAAGGTCACGAACACGAAACGAGGGCCTTTCACGAACTTCTTCATGGGATTCTTGTCGTGGAAGCCCCAGCGCAAAGGGGACGGGACCCCTAGGTCGCGCCCCGGCCCGCCGCAAATCCGTTTTCAGCCCGCACGACCACCCCAGAACCACCCCACGCGCTCAAGCCAGAACTCCGTGCACCACATGCCCGTGCACGTCCGTCAACCTGCGGTCCGCCCCGTTGTGCCGGTACACCAGCCGCTCATGGTCGATCCCCATCAGGTGCAGCACCGTCGCGTGCAGGTCATGCGGCGTCGCCACGTCGTGCTCCGCCTTCCATGACCAGGCGTCGCTCTCGCCCACCGCCGCACCCCCGCGCACTCCGGCCCCCGCCATCCACCCCACGAACGTCCCCCCGTTGTGATCCCGCCCCTCGCCCGACTGCGAGAACGGCATCCGCCCAAACTCCGTGTTCCACAGCACCAACGTGTCGTCCATCAACCCCCGCGCCTTGAGGTCCCTTAGCAACCCTGCGACCGGCCGGTCCGTCGCCCGGCACATCGGCGGCAGCTCCTTCACGATGCTGTTGTGGTTGTCCCAGTTGTTGCTCGGCCCGCCCGCCCCGCTCCAGACCTGCACGAACCGAACCCCCCTCTCGACAAGGCGCCTCGCCAGCAAGCAACGCCGCCCAAAGTCCTCCGTCGCCGGCTCGTCCATCCCGTACAGGCGCCGCGTCGCCTCCGTCTCGCCACCAAGGTCCAACGCCTCCGGGGCCGCAAGCTGCATCCGCGCCGCCAATTCATAGGCCTCGATGCGCGCCTCAAGCCGCGTGTCCTCCCCCGCCGCCGCACGATGTCGCCGGTTCAGCCGCCCCAGCACCTCCAACGCGTCGCGGCCCGCCTCGCCCCCAAGCCCCGCCCCGTTCGCCGGCAAGGCAAGGTCCGCGATCGGCCGGGCAAGGTGCGACTGGATCACCGTCCCCTGATGCGACACCGGGAGGAAGCCCGCGCTGAAGTTCCCGCGCTGGTTGTAGGGCAACCCCCGCGCGTCCGGCAGCACCACGAACCCCGGCAGGTTGTCGCACTCGCTCCCCAGCGCATACCCCACCCACGCCCCCATGCACGGGAACCCCGGCAACAGGAACCCCGTGTTCATCAGGTAGCTGCCCGGGCCATGCACGTTCGTCCGCGATTGCATCGCCATCAGGAATGCAAGGTCGTCCACGCACCCCGCGAGGTTGGGCATCAAGTCGCTCACCCAACGCCCGCTCGCCCCGTGCCGCCGCATCGCGAAGGGAGGCTTCAGCACCTTCCCCGGCTCGCTCGTCGGCGCCTCCACCCGCACCCCTGAACCCGGATCAAATCGCTCGCCCGCACGCCGGAACAGCTCCGGCTTGTGGTCAAACAGGTCCATCTGGCTCGCGCCGCCGTTCATGAACAACTGGATCACCCGGCGCACCCGCGGACGCGACGGCGCCGACGCCGGCCGCCCCACCCCGGCCGCCCCGCCGCCCATGGCCGCCCCCCCCAGAAGTCCGCCGGCACCCATCAACGCCGCAAGGCCCGCGCCGCCAAGGCCGCCGCCCAGCCGCGACACGAACGCCCTCCGGCTCCATCCGCCCGCGCTTCCGTCCATTCGCTCGCTCATTCCCTACTCCACGAACACAAACGCATTGCTGTTCGCCAACACCCGGCAGGCGCTCGCCAGCCCATGACGCCGCACATGCCCCTCCAGCTCCGCCCGCTCCGCCGCGTCGGGCACCCGCCCCCAAAGCAATCGGCACCCGAGCTCCACCTGCCCGCCCACGTCCCGCGCCTCGTGCGCCAGCCTCCGGGCCAGCCACACCGACTGCCTCGCCACGAACGCGTTGTTCCACAGCGCCAGTGCCTGCTGCACCGTCACCGTGTTGTCCCGGGCCCCCA
Organism: uncultured Verrucomicrobiota bacterium; assembly: GCA_903925515.1. Lineage (GTDB taxonomy): Bacteria > Verrucomicrobiota > Verrucomicrobiia > Limisphaerales > UBA9464 > UBA6176. The sequence goes on along the minus strand of CAIYFP010000498.1, from coordinate 14,278 downwards.
CCATCTGGTCGCCTGCCGGGCAATCCAGCGCCTCGAAGAACGGGTCCGGCAACGTCCGGAACAGGAACCGGTACACGCTCCTCCGTGCCCCCGCCTCCGTGTCCACGTCAAACAGCGTGTAATCCAGCCGCGGCGTCACGTGGATGCCCGGCTTCATGTCGAATTGCCGGTCCCCGGGCCCGCCCATGCGCAGGTCCAGGCGCCCGCTCGCCTGCATCAACGCGTCCCGAACGCTCTCCGCGTCCAGCCGTTGCCTCGGCATCCGCGACCACAACCGGTTCCCCGCGTCCTTCTCCAGCGTCGCGGCCCCGGCCCGCGACGAGCGACGGTACGCCGCGCTCGTCACCAGCAGCCGGTGCAAGGCCTTCATCGAGCCCCGCGCCTCGTCCCGGAACCACGTCGCCAGCCAATCCAGCAACTCCGGGTGCGTCGGCGTCGCGCCCATCCGCCCAAAATCGTTCGGCGTCGCCACGATCCCCCGCCCGAAATGGTGATGCCATGCACGATTCACCGCCGAGCGCCATGTCAACGCGTTGTCCCGATCCACCAGCCACCGCGCCAGGGCAGCCCGGCGCTCCCCCTCCGGCGCATCCCCCGGCACCGCAAAACGCGACGCCATCCCCGACACGCATCCCAGCGCGCCGGGCCGCGCCACGTCCCCCGCCCTTCCAATCTCGCCCCGCTTCAGCACCCGCACCTCCCGCACCCCCGGCGGCGGCCTCAACCCGGCGTCCGGCTCGAACACGTCCGCGATCGCATACACACGAGACGCGGCTGGCAAGGCCCCAAGCTCCCGGTTCAGCCGCTCCCCGAGAACCCATGCCGCCAGCTCCATCCTTTGCTCCGTCGTCCTCTCCCCGGCCGACTTCACCACCACGTCGGAAATCCTCGCCGGCAAGGCCGTCGGCGGGTGGTCCACCCCGGTCCCTTGCACCCGGAACCGGCCGATCGTGTGCGAACCCCCGTGCCGCTGCTGCAACCGCAGCACGAGGACCTCCCCGCCACCCAGCTCCACCGGCGACGCCAGCTCGAGCACCGCCGCGTGCGCCTCCCCCTCCCGCGGATGAATCCCCCATGCCGTCTTCTCGTCCCCGTCCAGCGCCGCCGCCACCCGCCACCCGTCCTGCTCATGGCTCGCCGTCGCCCGTGCGAATCGCACCGGCCGCACGCCTCCCCCCGGGCCGCCCCGGACCTCCGCCTTCAATTCGCTCAGGTGGAGGTTCCCGTTCTCTGCGCGCCCGGGCCCCTTCTTCGGGAGGCTCGCGTCCGGCATCACCTCCAACCGCAAACCCGTCAACCTCCCGCCATCCCCCTTCCACTCCAGCACATAGTCGGCCTTCGCCGGGTTCTCCCCCGTCGCCAGCAAGCTTCCATCGGCCTGCACCACCAGCCTCACCCCCGCGTCAGCCTCCGCCCGGTCCCACGTCACCGTCTTCCATGCCGAGTCCGCGCCCCGCCGCGACGCCTCCCACGCGCGCGTCTCCAACCCGGCCTCGGCGCCCAGCAACCGTTCCGGGTCCCTCCGAGCCACCCGCGCAAGATCAAGGCGCACCTGCCTCCATCGCCCGTTCACCTCGGGATCCGGATGATATTCCCGATGCGCACGTTCCACCCCCGCGAACACGGCCTGCAACGCGTAGTAGTCCGTCTGCGGCACCGGGTCGAACTTGTGGTCATGGCACCGCGCGCACTGCACCGTCGTGCTCGCAAAAACCCCCATCACCGTCGAGACCATGTCGTCCCGGTCCACGTACCGCGCCACCTGCCGGTCCGTCGTGTCCTCCCGGATGTCCCGCAACGAGCTCTCGTCCCAGGGCCCGCCCGCCACGAAGCCCAGCGCCGCCGCAACCTCCGGCCTCCCCGGGAACATCACGTCTCCCGCCACCTGCTCCTGCACGAACCGCGCGTAGGGCACGTCGTCGTTGAAGGCCCTTACCAGATAGTCCCGGTAAGGCCACGCCTCCGTCCGGATCCGGTCCTGGTCATGCCCGTGGGTCTCCGCGAAATGCGCCGCGTCCATCCAGTGCCGCGCCCAGCGCTCCCCGTGCCTCGGCGACGCCAGCAACCGGTCCACCACCCGCTCGTAGGCCCCCGGCAACGTGTCCCGCTCCAAGGCGTCCAGCTCGTCGGGCGTCGGCGCCAACCCGTGCAGGTCGAACGTCACGCGCCGCAGCCACTCCGCGCGGGTCGCCTCGACCGCCACCTCCACCCGTTCCCGCCTCAACTCCCGCTCGATGAACGCGTCCACCGGATGCACCACCCCGTCCACCATGGGAGGAACGACGTCCCCCAGCGGACGATAGGACCAATGCCCGTCTGCACCCGCCAGTTCCGTCGCCATTCCCGCCATGGCAATCCACCTCCAGTGAAGCCTCGCGCCCAACACACGCCAAACCACCATGGCAAGCCAGATAATCATCGGGACTCCCCAACCCTTACCCACGGCACGTCACGCTGAGAAGCGTCCATCCAAAGAATGACGCCATGTCTCCCGCGCGTTCCCGTCGGCGGGAGGATGGGACCCTGAGGAAGGGGGGCACCGCACAGGGTTCGCCATGACGAGGCATGGGCGACGCCCTCTCCCTGCTTCACCTCCGCGGCCAATTCCCCCATCCTGCCCCCACGCATGTCGTCCTCCCCGCTGTTGTCCCTCGAACTTCAAGGCATCCCGAGGCTCAAGTCCGGCAAGGTCCGCGAGGTCTTTGACCTCGGCGACCGCCTCCTCTTCGTTGCCACCGACCGCATCTCCGCCTTCGACTGCGTCATGCCCAATGGCATCCCGCGCAAGGGGGAGGTCCTCACGCAGATTTCCCACTTCTGGTTCGACCGCACCGAGCTCTGGCTCCCCAACCACCGGATCGGGCGCGCCGATGACCCGCTCCCGGCATCGCTCCAGCCCTTCGCCCACCTCCTCGGCCGACGCAGCATGATCGTCTGCAAGGCCAAGCCCCTCCCCATCGAATGCGTCGTCCGCGGCTACCTCGCCGGCTCCGGCTGGAAGGAGTACCGCTCCCATGGGACCGTGTGCGGCAGCCCCCTCCCCCCGGGCCTCAAGGAATCCTCCGAGCTGCCCGAGCCGATCTTCACCCCGGCCACCAAGGCCGAGACCGGCCATGACGAGAACATCCCCTTCGCGCGCGCCTGCGAGCTTGCCGGCGCCGCGTGGGCCGAGGAGGCGCGCGACCTGAGCCTCCGCCTCTATCGCTATGCCCGCGACCTCGCCCGCCAACGCGGCCTCATCATCGCCGACACCAAGTTCGAGTTCGGGATCCACGACGGCCGCCTCGTCCTCATCGACGAGGTCCTTACCCCCGACTCGTCCCGGTTCTGGCCCATGGACGGCTATCTCCCCGGTCGCGGCCAGCCCAGCTTCGACAAGCAGTTCGTCCGCGACTACCTCGAGTCCCTCGACTGGGACAAGACGCCCCCGGCACCCGCCCTCCCGCCAGACGTCGTCCAACGCACGCAGGCCAAGTACCTCGAGGCCTTCCGCCGCCTCACCGGGCGCGATCTCTGAGCCCAACCCCACCTCGCTGGCCGTGCCCGTGCCCCCCCCATCGCCCCGGTCCTCATGGGCAGGCGACCTGCGCCATGGCCACGGCCCGGCGTGGCTGCCGGCCCTCCTGCTCCTTGGCCTCCTCCTCCCCTGGCCCTTCGCCCGCGCCGTGGACGCCGCCCCCTCGTGGTTCGACCCCTCCGTCCTCCACGCCGTCCAGATCTCCATGCCCGCCGACGCCTGGTCCGCACTCCGCCGCGATGGCGGCGACTTCGTCCAGCTGCTCGGGCCCGACCGAACCCGGGGACCCGCCGACCGCGGCTACCGCAAGCACCCCGGCACCCTCGTCCTCGACGGCAAGCCATGGGCCAACGCCAGCCTCCGCAAGCGCGGCTTTGTCGGCTCCTTCAGCCGCGAACGCCCCTCGCTCAACATCGAGTTTCCCTCCGAGCCCGGCCAACGCGGCCCCGGCGGCTGGCGACGCGTCACCCTCGCCAACGCCCAGCAGGACCCCTCCTCCATCCAGCTCTCCCTCGCCATGGCCATGTTCCACGCCCTCGGCGTCCCCGCCCCCCGAACCGCACTCGCGTCCGTCGAGGTCAACGGCCAGGCCCTCGGCGTGTACACGCTGCTGGAACCCGTGGACCGCGACTTCCTCCTCCGCGCCCATGGCAGCCCCCATGGCGGACTCTGGGAGGGTACCCTCGCCGACTTCTCCCCCGCGCTCCTCCCGTTGCTCGAGCCCAAGAAGGGCACCACGCCCGCCGACTCGGCCATCCTCCATCGCGTCGCCTCCGCCCTCTCCAACCCGGACGCCCCCGACCTCGTCGCCCTCGAAAAGGACGTGGACCTCGACGCCTTCCTCACCTTCTGGGCCGCCGAGGTCCTCGTCGATCACTGGGACGGCTACGCCAACAACCAAAACAACTTCCTAGTCCATCAACGCCCGCGCGACGGCCGCCTCGTCTTCATCCCGTGGGGCGCCGACCAATGCCTCGGCAGCCCGAACCCCTTCACCCCGCGCGGCGCGCCACGCTCCGTCCGCGCCTCCGCGCTCCTCGCTCGCGCCCTCTACAACCACCCCACATGGCGCGAACGTTACCGCGATCGCCTCCGCCAACTCCTCCAGTCCTCATGGCACGCCCCGCAGTGGCTCGCCGAGTCCGACCGCCTCGAAGCCCTCGCCGCCTCCGCCATGGCCCCCGAACGTCGCGGGCACAGGGCCGTGCTCCAACGCACCCGCGACTTCATCCGACGCAGGGCCGACGTCCTCGGCCCGGAGCTTCGCGCGCCGTCCTCCCCATGGCGCTGGCCCGAGCGCGAGCCGCCCGGACTCCGCCCATGGGGTCGCCTCACCGCCGTGTTCGACACCCGGTTCCATGACAGGCTCCCCTCCGACTGGCTCACCAACGGCACCGCCTCCATCCGCCTCATCCTCGACGGCGAGGAACAATCCTTCTCCAAGGTCGGCGTCTCCGTCTCCCGTGGCCTCGACTCCCGCCAGACCAACTCCGTCACCCTCAACATCCTCGCCCTCCGCGGCCTCGCCTCCCTGCGCGTCCCATCCATCCAGGCATGGCGCGACGAGTTCGTCCCCGGACGCACCCTCCGCGTCGGGCTGTTCCAGAACCCGGGCTATTTCCTCGAAGGCTTGCCTTCCGAAGGCACCGCCGCCGCCGGCCTTCTCTCCGGAAGCCTCACCCTGGAGGAGGCCGGCGTCGCCGACGGCGCCACCGTGCGCGGCCGCATCGACGCCGAGGTCTGGCGCCTGCCGCGCTTCAAGTGAATCCCGCCGCGCCGGGCGCCGGCCATTCCTGAATGGCACCGTCCGGAGCCCGCGTGAGGGCAATCCGTGCATGAGGCGGCATGGATTTTTTCACGCCATGACGCCCAGACGCCTTGAGGACCTGTCTTTTCAACCCTCCGTCGGCGCCGCGTGGGGCAAGAACCGGGCACTCAGGAACGGCTTGCGCGCGCATCAGGGCACGGCGTTCGCGGTTGAAAGAATCCAAACCCACGGCACGGTTCCTTCCATTCTTCGGAGCATTGGACCATGAAAACCGGCCGCATCCACCTCGCCATTTCCTCCCTGCTTTCCCTACTCCTCGTCTCGGCCTCGGGCACCCTGCCCCTGCTTGCCGATTCCCTCGTCGAGACATGGATAATCGCCCCGGGCGACCGCCCCTACGTCGCCACCGGCAACACCGAGCGCGGCGCCGCCCTCAACCCCGCCAACGGCAACGTCCTCCTCCTCAGCCGCGCGGGCGGCCCCAACGTCTATGTCCTCGACGGCACCTCCGGCGACGACGGCTCTGCAACCTCCGGCACGCCACGCGCCCTGCTCTCCACCGACGCCGCCGGCGAGGCCATCATCGCCGGGGGCACGCTGCCGTTGAACCTCGTGGGCGCCGCCGAGGACGGTGCCGTGTTCGCCGCCAACCTTGCCGGCAACGTCACCACGGGGCCCCTTCGCATCTACCGCTGGGCCAACGACCAACCCGACGCCCCCGTCGAGCTCGCCTACGCCGGCAACCCCCTCGAATCCGTCGCCAACCCCGGCACCGCGAACGACCTGCGCTTCGGCGACACCATGGCCGTGCGTGGGTCCGGCACCCAGACCGAGATCCTCTTCAGCGCACGTTCCGGCCGTTACCTCGTCCTCTTCCAAACCACCGACGGCAAGGCGTTCACCCCAAGGGTCCTCACCACGGACGTCACCGGCCGGATCGGCCTCGGCCTCGCGTTCGGCGAGGGCAACACCGCATGGGCCAAGCTCAACGGCCAACCCCTGACCCACCTCCAGCTCGATGTCGCCGGCGGCAAGGCATCCACCGCCCGCACCATCCCCACCACCCTCGTTCCCGCCAACGTCACCGGCATTGCCTACGACCCCGCCAGCAAGCGCATCGCCGCCGTCAACTACACCACCCACACCCTCGCCGTCTTCGACCTCGCCGACCCCGCCAACCCCATCGCGGTCGGGTCCCCCCTCTCCTTCCCGGCCGCCAACGCCAATGGCAACGGCACCGCCGCCGCCGCCATTCGCGGCGAGGCCGTGATCGGGCTCGACACCAACAACGGCCTCCTCGCCGCCCAGATCCAGAAGTCCGTCGTGGCCGAGCCGCCCGTCCTCGTCGGCCAACCCTCGCCCAGCACCGTCTATGCCTCCGCCAACCATGTCTTCGCCGTCGCCGTCCAAGGCACCCCGCCCTTCTCTTACCAATGGCTCTTCAACGGCCAGCCCCTCCCCGGCAAGAACACTTCCCAGCTCGCCCTCTCCGGCCTGACCCCCAGCCAGGAAGGCACCTACTCCGTCATCGTCACCAACTCCGCCGGCACCGTCACCAGCCGCGACGCCATCCTCTCCATCAAGGCTCCCGTCTCCTCCACCCGCCTCACCCCGCTCTGGTCCATCGCCCCGGGAACCCGCCCCTACGTCAACGAGGACAACTCCCAGCGCGGCCTCGCGCTCAACCCCGCCAACGGCAACCTCCTCCTCGTGTCCCGTTCCGGCGCCAACCAGCTCGTCGTCCTCGACGGCGCAACCGGCGCCGAGAAACACAGGCTCCTCACCACCCTCGCCGACGAAACCCCCATCTCCGGCGGCACCTTCCCCGTCAACATGGCCGGCATCGCCGACGACGGCGCCGTGTTCGTCTGCAACCTGACCACCGACGGCGCCACCTCGTCCCTGCGGCTTTACCGCTGGGAAAACGACGCGCCGGACACCGTGCCCGCCCTGCTCCCGGACATCCCCGAGCTCGCCGTGCCCCAGCGTTGGGGCGATGCCGTGGCCGTCCGCGGCGCAGGCAACAACACCCTCATCGCCCTGACCGCCCGAAACGGGAATGCCTTCGCGATCCTCAGGGTCGCCGACGGCGGCTCGTCCATCACCGCGAAGGTCTTCACCCTCCCCGAGATCGCGCCCGGCGACTTCGGGTTGGGCCTCGCCTTCGGCAAGGGCTCCACCCTCTGGGCCACCGCCACCAGCAAGCCCCTCCTCCACATCGCCTTCGACTTCGATGCCGGCACGGCCTCCGTCCTCCAGTCCATCCCCGCCACCATGGCGACCCCCTCCCTCGGCCCCCTCGGGGCCTCGCCCGACGGCTCCCTCGTCGCCGGCGTCGCCTTTGAAAACCCGGACAACGTCCAGCTCCTCGACGTCGCCACGCCGGACGCCCCCGTCCTCATCGACCAGGAACTCCTGCTGCTCGACCGCCCCAACATCAACGGCACCGGCTCCGTCGCCCTCAGCAGGGACCGCCTCTACGCGCTCAACAGCAACAACGGCATCCATGCCTATCAACTCAACGCCGCCACCCAGGCCGGCCCCGCCGCCCTTTCCCTCCGCCTCGCCAGCCCCAACGAGCTCGCCATCACCCTTTCCGGAACCCCGGGCGCAACCTACCGCGTCCTGTCCTCCCCGAGCTGGGGCGCCCCGTTCTCCACGCTCGCCACCTTGGCCGTCCCCGCCTCCGGCACGGCCGAGGTCTCCATCTCCATCACCGACGACCTCGCCTTCTACACCGCCGAACCCGCCCTTTGACGCCGACATCCCTTTCGGTTGCGATGGCCATGGCATGACGCTCCGGCTCCACCTTCACGCCGAGTTCCTCGGCCCTTGCCACCGCGCCCGCGGGCCCGGGTCGTCCCCGCGCGCGTTCACCCTCGTCGAGCTGCTCGTCGTCGTCGCCATCGTCGCCATCCTCGCCGGCATGCTCCTGCCCGCGCTCTCCAAGGCCAACAGCAAGGCCAAGGGCATCGCCTGCCTCAACAACCTCCGCCAACTCTCCCTCGCATGGCAGTCCTACGCCGACGACAACCGCGGCTGGCTCGCCCCCAACGAGGCCTCCGGGGAAGTCAGCCTTCCCGGCTCATGGATCCACGGCGACGCCAAGACCGACCCCTCCCCCCGCAACATCGAGGCCGGCTGCCTCTTCCCCTACAACCGATCCATCGCCATCTACCGTTGCCCCAGCGATCGTTCCCGCGTCCGCGGCCGCCCCCAGTTGCCCCGCTTTCGTAGCATCGCCATGGGCACGGGCGTCGCCCACCTCAACCCCGACAAAATCCCCCGCCCGGTCTATCGCCAGGACCAATTCCTCAACCCCGCCCCCGCCAACGCCTCCGTCTTCCTCGACGAGGACGCATGGAGCATCCAAAACGGCGCCCTCGGCATCGAACCTTCCGGCACCGGCGTCGCCCAGTTCTGGAACCTCCCCGCCAGCCGTCACAACCGCGCCGGCGTCCTCGCCTTTGCCGACGGCCATGCCGAGGTCTGGAAATGGGTCGGCCCCCGCATCTTGGAGGGACCCGCCGAAATCGAGAAGCGCTACAAGGCCTCCCCTGATTCCTACTCCCCCGCCGTGGCCACCCACCCCGCCGACCGCGACCTCCTTCGCCTCCAATCCACCGTCCCCGCCTGGGCCCGCTGACGACGCAGCCCCTTCCCTCAGCCCGGCGCCTCCGCGGCCTTCGCCGCCAATTCCTCCAGCCAGTAGGCCGGGCGTCCCATCGATTCCTCCGCCGTCGCCATGCCCGGCACCACGGCCATCGTCCGCCAAAACGGCGACCGCCCCTCCTCCTCCGCCGTCAACGCCTCCACACGTCCAGCGAGCCCGATACACCGCTTGCCCGCCGCCCGCGCCCGCAACGCCAGCCGCCCCGTTCCCTTCCCCATCAACGATTGCCGGTCCAGCGAACCCTCCCCCGTCACCACAAGGTCGCACTCCGCCAACCGCCCGGCCAACCCCACCGCCGTCGCGCACAGGTCAAACCCCGACTCCGCCCGCGCCCCAAGGAACGCACGAAGCCCAAACCCCAGCCCCCCGGCCGCCCCGCTGCCACGCAAGCTCGCCACGTCCTCCCCAAGATGCCCGGCCATCACCCGCGCCAACTGCCCCAGCGCCGCCTCCGCCGCCCTCATGTCCTCCTCCCTCAAGCCCTTTTGCGGGCCATAAACCCGCGAGCATCCCAGCGTCCCCATCAAGGGATTCTCCACGTCCACCGCCACCGTCACACGACACCCGTCCAGCCGCGAAACCTCCGGCCTGCGCACCTCCTCCAGCCTCTCCAGCCCCGTCCAACGCTCAATGCGCCCGCCCGCCCCGTCCCAAAACGTCCACCCCATCGCTCGCGCCAACCCAAACCCGCCATCGTTCGTCGCGCTCCCGCCGATCCCCACCCAGCACTCCCTTGCCCCCGCGTCCACCGCATCCTGCAAGACCGCGCCGATCCCAAACGTATCAAGGTCGAACGGGTGGAACCGGCCCCCCGCCATCAACGCAAGCCCCACCACCTGCGCCGTCTCCACCACCGCAACCTTCCTCTCCCCGGACCACCACCACGGCGCCAACCGACGCCTCCCCGCCGCATCCACCGTCTCCGTCTCCCGCACCTCGCCCCCCACGCCCGCCGCCAACACCGCCCCGAACCCATCCCCCCCGTCGCTCACGGGGACCAGCACGGCCTCGTCGTCCGGACGCACGCGTCGCCATCCGCGCGCCATCGCCTCGGCCGCCTCCTGCGCCGTCAACGTCCCCTTGAACTTGTCGGGCGCGAACAGCACCCGTTGCACCCCCTTCGACATCGTCTCCACGTCCTCCTCCCACACTGCATCCCGCCGTCCCTCCCCTGTCGAGCCTCCGCCTCGCATCCGAAAATCATGCCTTTCATGGTAGCCAAGCGTGCAAGACATCGCGCCTCGCCTGCACCACCCGCCGCCCGCGCCTCCTTTCCCGCTAGTGTCATGTCTCACCAATGGCTGGTGTTTCGCCGCAAGGGATTTTCGTGTCCCACGAGGCGCGAGTGACGAGCAGACCCGCAGAGGTCTGTGAGGAGCGAGCCACGACGCGGGACGCGAAAAGATCCGCGGTCAGGCTCCGTCCTCACGCCTTGCCCCGGGGCTTTCCTGAAGCGACCCGACACCAGCCATTTGTGAGACACGACACTAGCCTGCCCCCATGCGCTCCCTCCGTCTCGCTCGTCGCGCCTTCCTTCGCGGCCTCGGCGTCTCCATGGCCCTCCCATGGATGGAATCCCTCCGCGTCTGGCGTGACGCTCCCGGGTCCGCAGCCCTGTCCGACGGAAGCAAGGCCCCCATGCGCGTCGCCGCCCTGTTCCCCGGCAACGGCTTCCACGGCAGGGAATGGTGAGCCAAGGGCGAGGGCAAGGCCATGGAGCTTGGCAAGGTCCCCGAGCCCCTCCACGACTTCCGCGACCGCCTTCTCCTCGGCCAGGACCTCTACAACGAGGAAGCCCTCAAGGGCAACATCCACAGCTCCCAGACAGGCAACCTCCTCTCCGGCGCACCCCTCGACTCCGTCCGGGATGTCGAGGTGCGGATCGAGTCCGCCAGCAAGGGCGGCCGTCTCGAAGGCTGGCGCCCCTCCCTCGCCACCCCCAACATCCCCCGCCCCGCCGACGGCATCCCCCAGGACATCGCCGACCACATGCGCCTGATGTCCGACATCATGGTCCTCGGGTTCCAAACCGACTCCACCCGCGTCGGTACCCTCAAGCTCAACAACGATCATTCCTCGGGTTCCCCAACCTCGGCGTGGACGACATGATCCATCGCCTCCTCTCCCACTCCGACACCGCAGACTGGCTCAAGGTCAACCGCTTCTTCACCGAGCAGGTCGCCTACATCGCCCGCAAGCTCGACGCCATCCAAGTGGGCACCCGCACCGCCCTCGACAACTCCATGATCCCCCCTTCGTCCGCATCGTCCCATGGCCCCGCGCATCGCAACGCCCACGTGCCGGGTCCCGCGGCGCTGATTCCCCCCGGATCATTCCCCGCCCCTCGCCATCGCCGAGACCACCATGAGCGCCACGTTCAACAGGATCGCGACGCCAAGGCCAATCCCCGAGAAGATCAAGAGCCTGCGCCCCACATCCCGCCCCTCCTGGGTCGCGCACCCCACCACAAACAGAATCCCCACCACCAACCCCGGGCACTGGCAAATCAACAGGTGCAGCCAGTACATCCAGTCCGAGTACCGCAGCGCCTGCCCGTCCAGCCAGTTCTCCTTCGCCACCGGGGCCGTCCATGCCGGGGCCAAGGGAACAAGTGGGGGCGGGGCAACCGGCGCGGCCATCGTCGGCATCGACGCCATCCGTGGCGACGGTGACGCGGGCGGCGCGGCAGGCACCGGCGGCGCGGCAGGCACCTGAACCCGCCCGTGGCACGCGGGACACTCGATCTCCTGCCCCATCGCCTCGGGTGGAACCCCAAGCCGCTGCTGGCAATGCGGACACTCAAACTTCAGGTCGCTCATGATTCTCCTCGGGTTCGCCACCGTCTCCGCCGTCCAGCTCCCCTCGCAACCACCCCCGGCGCAGGCCATCGCCGTCGCCGTCTCAAGCAAGGGAAACCCATTCCTCGCTACCGTCCCCGAGGGCGATTTGCAATCCGCTTCTGCCCAGCCGCAACCGCGCAACGATGCGTGTCCCCCTCGCGCCCCGGTCCAAGCCCCTCATTCCACGCTGTCACCTCACCGCGCCCCTTCGATACCCTCGCGGCCGTGACCTTGCGCGAACAGATGCTCGACCTCGCCCAGCGCGCCCGCGCCGCCTCCCGCGCGCTGGCGTCGTTGTCCACGGACGAAAAGAACCGCTGCCTCACGGCCATGGCCGATGTCATCGAGGGCGCTGCCCCCCGGCTCGTGGAGGCCAACGCGCTCGACCTCGAAACCGGCCGCTCCCTCGGCCTGTCCGCCGCCATGATGGACCGCCTCGCCCTCAACCCCGCCCGCATCCAATCCATGGCCACGTCCCTCCGCGAGGTCGCCGCGCTCCCCGATCCCGTCGGGCAAGTCCTCGATCAACGCACCCGCCCCAACGGCCTCCACCTGAGCAAGGTCGCCGTCCCCATCGGCGTCGTCGTCATCATCTACGAGTCCCGCCCCAACGTGACCTCCGAGGCCGCCTCCCTCTGCTTCAAGACCGGCAACGCCACCATCCTCCGAGGCGGCAAGGAGGCCCTCCACTCCAACCGCCTCGTCGCCGACCTCCTCGTCCGCGCCGGACGCGACACCCTCGGCGAACGTTTCCCCTCAGACGCCATCCAGGTCGTCCCCACGCCCGACCGCGACGCCATCCCCGAGCTCCTGTCCCTCACCCAGTACATCGACCTCTGCATGCCACGCGGCGGCGAGGGCCTCATCCGCGCCGTCACCGCAGCCAGCCGCGTCCCCGTGATCAAGCACTACAAGGGCGTCTGCCATGTGTATGTGGACGCCCATGCCGACCTCGAAATGGCCGGCGCCATCGTCGAGAACGCCAAGTGCCAGCGCCCCTCCACCTGCAATTCCGCCGAGACCCTCCTCGTGGACCGCGCCGTCGCCGCCGAATTCCTCCCCTGCCTCGCCTCGCGCCTCGCGTCCCGCAACGTCGAGTTCCATGCCGACCCCGCCTCCCTTCCCCTCGTCCAGATCGCGGTCGGCAACCGTCCCAACGTCGTCCGCATCGCCACCCCGGAGGACTGGGAAACCGAATACAACGACCTCGTCATCAATGTCGCCGTCGTCGAGGGCGTCGAGGGGGCCATCGCCCACATCGCCCGGCATGGATCGGGTCATTCTGACGCCATCGTGACACGCGACGAGGCCACCGCCGCGCGCTTCCTCCATGCCGTGGATTCCGCCGCCGTGTACTGGAACGCGTCCACGCGGTTCACCGACGGCTTCGAGTTCGGCATGGGCGCCGAGATCGGCATCAGCACGGACAAGGTCGGCGCGCGCGGCCCCATGGGCCTCGCCGAGCTTTGCAGCTACAAGTGGATCGCCCGAGGCAGCGGGCAGGTGCGAGGCTAGCCCTCCGACGCCGTCATGGAACAACTCCTGCATCGCCGTTGAAGGCATGGGGGGGCATCGGTAGCCTCCCCGAACTCTGAACTGGAAGTTTTGGAAGAAGATGAGCAGCGAAAATCCCCCCGGGACGTCGGCGACGCCCATGGACGGCACGGACGCCGGCGCGCCCAGCACCGTGCCCCCCACCACCGAGGCCCCCTCCCCCGAGCAAGTCGAGGAATGGCGCGCCGCAGCCAGCAAGCTAGCCGAGGCCCATGAGCGACACCTCCGCCTCTACGCCGACTTCGAGAACTTCAAGAAACGCGCCCAGCGCGAACGCGACGAAACCCGCCGCGCCGCCATCGAGTCCGTGCTCGGCCGGATCCTGCCGGTCGTGGACACCTTCGAGATGGCCATGGCCGCCGCCCAGTTGCCAGGCACCAGCGTCGATACCCTCCGCGCCGGCGTCCAAATGATCCAAGGCCAGCTCCGCGGCGTCCTCGGCGAGTTCGGCGTCGAGGAAATCGACGCCGCCGGCAAGCCCTTTGACCCCCTCCTCCACGAGGCCGTCTCCCAGCAGGAATCCCTCGACGTCCCCGAGGGCCACGTCATCCAGCAGATGCGCCGCGGGTACAAATGCCGGGACCGCCTCCTCCGCGCCGCCTCCGTCGTGGTCGCGCGCCCACCCGCCGAGCCCACCAGCACGCCTCCCCCGGCAGCCCCCGCCCCCTGAGGACCCGCCCATGGCAAGCAAGCGCGATTACTACGAGGTCCTCGGCGTCGCCAAGGGCGCGTCCGACGAGGAAATCAAGAAGGCCTACCGGAAGCTGGCCGTGAAGTATCACCCGGACAAAAACCCGGGCGACAAGGCCGCCGAGGAGAAGTTCAAGGAACTCGGCGAGGCCTACGGCGTCCTGAGCGACGCCGAAAAACGCGCCGCCTACGACCAGATGGGCCATGCCGCGTTCGACCCGCGCGCACGCGCGGGC
>CAIYFP010000497.1 GCA_903925515.1 uncultured Verrucomicrobiota bacterium | reverse complement strand
TCCCCTGCACCAGCCCGAGACATCGATGCCCCCATGGCCCACGCGCCCCGCAGTGACCGTGCTGAAGCCCGTGCACGGGGCGGACCCCTCGCTGGAGGAATGCCTTGCAAGCTGGTTCAGCCAGGAGCACGACGGCCCCTTGGAAATCTTGGTGGGCGTGCACCGGCCCGACGACCCCGCCGTGCCCGTGGTCCGCCGGGTGATGGCAAGGCATCCGACCGTCAACGCCCGGCTGGTCGAATGTGCCGGGCGCCCGGGGCTGAACGACAAGGCCTGCACCCTTGCGGGCCTCGAGCGACTGGCGAGCCATGATGTGGTCGTGGTGAGCGACGCGGACGTGCTGGCCGGACCCGGGCTGCTCCGGGCCGTCGTGGCGCCCCTCGCCTTGCCCTCGGTCGGCCTTGTCAACTGCCTCTACCGGAACCCAAGGCCCGCCCATGGCGCCCAGGCCATGGAGGCGCTGGCCCTCAACGTTGATTTCTGGAGCCAAGTCCTCCAGGCCCGCTCCCTTGCGTCCCAGGACTTCGCATTGGGGGCGGTCATGGCGTTGCGACGCGCCGACCTCCTCGGCGTGGGGGGCTTCCGTGGGTTGGTGGACCATCTTGCCGACGACTTCCACCTGGGCCGGCGCATCCACTGGCGCGGGCTTGGGATCCATCTTGCGACGGTCGTTGCGGACTGCATCGAGGCCGAGGCGGGCGCGGCGGACGTCTGGCGGCACCAGGTTCGTTGGGCCAGGACGATCCGGGCATGCCGGCCCATGCTCTTCTTCCTCAGCATCCTGAGCAATGGCACCCTTTGGGCGCTTGCTGCCCTTGCCACGGCATGGGCCACGCACGCGACGCCGTGGCCATGGCTCGGGCTGCTGCTGGGGCGGCTTGTCCTTGCGAGGTCGTTGCTGCGCAAGATGTGCCCCGGGAACGCCCCGGGGCTCGCCATCGCGTGCATCGGGCTGAAGGACCTCGCCGCCGCCGCCGTCTGGGCCGCCGCGTTCCTTGGCAGCGAGGTTGAGTGGCGGGGACGCAGGTTCAGGGTTCGTCGGGACGGGACGTTGGCACCGCCGCGCGGGGGTTGACTCCCCCCCCCGACGCGCCCTTTGCGGGCGGGCCTCAAACACCGGCCGGGGATCGTTTCGCGACGATGCCGAGCTCGACGAGCGCGTTGATCAGGAACTGGAACGCGATCGCGGCCAGCAGCAGGCCCATGATCCGCTCCACCACGCGCATCGCGATGGGCGCCAGCCAACGGCTGCCCCGGCTCGCAAGGACGAACGTCCCGTAGCTCGCGACCGACACCGCCACGATCGCAAGGCCCAGCACGACCCGCTTCGGCCAGTCGTCCGCCTTCGCATGCAGCAGGATCACCGTCGAGATGGCCCCCGGCCCCGCCAGCATCGGCACCGCCAACGGCGTGATCGCCACGTCCTCCTTGGCCATTCCCTCCGCCTCCTCCTCGTCCGTGTGACGCACCCGCGACCGCTGCGCCCGCACCATGTCCAGCGCCACCAGCAACAACACGACGCTGCCCGCCATCTGGAACGCCGGGATCGTGATGCCAAGGAACCGGAACAACGCGTTGCCTACCACCGCGAACACCAGCAGCAGGAACCCCGCCACCACCGACGCCATCCGCGCCATCCTCAGCCGCTCGCCGGGGGGAGTTGCCCGACGTCATGGTCACGAACGCGGGCACCGCCGCGATCGGGTCCACGATCACGAACAACGAGCTCAACGCCAGCAACGCATACTCCGACGTCGTCATGCCGTGCCCCCTGCCGTCGCGCACGGCACGATCACCGCGTCGGTCATCCCGTGGATGATTTTCTTGTCCGCCGGACACGCGGTTGCCATCACGCCCCCAAGCACGGTGCGCGCGGCGTCCCCCTCGCCATGCACGAAGTAGTACGGGCACAGCCGCACGCGCGACGCCATCTCGCGGGTCGAGCCGGACTCGTCCGCCCAGACCACGGGCAACGAGCGCGGCCTCCGGTACTCCTGGAGGACATGGGGCGACGCGGGCCATGCGCCGAGAGCCTCGTCCACCGCCCGGGACCATTCCTCGCGGCTCAGGTCGCTGCCGAGGTGCACGCCCCGGGAACCCCATGCCATCGGCGAGTACCCCGAGATCTTGAGGATCTTCTCCCTCTCTCGCTGCGACCATTCCTTCATTTGCCGCCAGTCCGTCAGGCCGAGCCCGGGAAGGCCCGCGTGCGGCGGCAACGGCGACGGGTCCATGACC
This sequence comes from uncultured Verrucomicrobiota bacterium, assembly GCA_903925515.1. Taxonomy (GTDB): domain Bacteria; phylum Verrucomicrobiota; class Verrucomicrobiia; order Limisphaerales; family UBA9464; genus UBA6176. Next base: position 3,633 of record CAIYFP010000497.1, on the reverse strand, counting down.
CAGCTTCGGGGGACGATCTTCAGAAGGCGCCCCATGAATCCCTCGCCCAGCTCCTGCCTCCAGAAATCCCGCAGGTTCCGGTTCCAGAGCAACGCAAACAACAGCTTCTCCTCGAAGATCGGCCGCGGGGGCGGCGTCACCCGCAACCTTCCCCCCGCCGCCGCCCGGAACCACCCCTCCGCGCCCGGCACGCTCGCCAAGTCGAACAACTCGAAGAACCGATACACCGCGTCCCCGTCCGGCACCTCGCCCATGTCCTGTCCAACGACGCGAAACCGACCGCCCAGCCGACCCGCCAGCCACTCCATCTCCGGGCGGTACGACCCCGCCTCCTCCGACACCACCACGTGGACCGTTCCTGCGTCGCCGAAGATGCCCTCGAAGCCCCGCATCATGCCCTCCGGCCCGCCCACGACTGCGTCGCCAAGGCCCGCGTACGTCTCGTTCAGCCATTGGGTCAGCCCGATGCCACCCGGGACCGAGTCCAGCTCGGACACGGCCAGCCCGTCCTCCGCAAGGAGCACGTCGGGCCGGATCACGCGGGGAAGCTCGTTGCGAAGGCCATGGCAGCGTTGCCATGCGACCAAGGACCCCGGCTTCCCTTGGTCCAGCAAGGCCGCAACCCATCCCGGGGCACGTCCCTCCACCGAGCGCCGGTACAACTGGTTGACCGCCCGGTAGAACTGGAGGAACACCCGGCCAAGGCCCTCCAACTCGCGCATCAAGCCGGGCTCCAACGCGAACGCCCGCGTCCCGGCCCGCCATCGTTGGCCCGCAAACAACCCCCCGGGTGGCATCGCCGCGCGCACCCGCCCCGCTCTTTCCGCGTCCGTCATCGTCCCGAACCTACCCATGCGCACCATGCGGACCAGCGCGGATGCGCGAGGGCGCCGCCGTCACCGCGACACCTTCAGGAACCGCACGCACACCGGCGAGCCCACCTTGAGTTCCTGCCCCGTTCTCTCCAGCCGCCCCGTCGCCGCATCCACCCGGAACACCACGATGTTGTCCGTGCTCTGGTTCGCCGCCCAAAGGGTCTTGCCCTCGGGATCGATGCAGACGTTGCGCGGCGTGCGGCCCCCGGTCGGCTCGTGCCCCATGGGCGTGAGTCGCCCGCTTGCCTCGTCCACGCCAAAGATCGCGAGGCTGTCGTGGCCACGGTTCGACCCGTACACGAACCGCCCCGAGGGATGCACCACCACCTCCGCCGTCGAGCTGCCGCCATCAAACCCCGCCGGCAACGTGGGGACGGTCTGCAAGGCCTCCAACGTGCCGCCGCCCCCCCCCACGCGGAAGGTCGTGATCGTCGAAAGCATCTCGTTGATCACGTAGGCGGTCCGGCCCGACGGATGCACCGCGAGATGCCTCGGTCCCGAGCCCGGGGCCAGCCTCGGGGAATCCGCGCGCGGCGGCCCGGACAATCCCCGCGCCGGGTCGAACGGATACACCAGCACACGGTCCATCCCGAGGTCGGCCACGTAGGCAAAACGCCCGCCCGGGGCGAGGTTCACCGAGTGCGCATGGGGTTCCTTCTGCCGGGCCGGGTTCACGGACGAGCCCGCATGTTGGTGAAACGCGGACTGCGCGCCCAGACGGCCGTCGGGCTCAACGCTCACGGAGATCGACGAGCCGCCGCCGTAGTTCGCGGCCAGCACCTGACGCCCCGACGGGTCCACCGCGACGTGGCACGGGCCCGCCCCCACGCTCGGGACATGGTTCAACTCGCGCAACCGCCCGGTCCCCGCATCGATCGCGAACGCCGTGATCGCCCCCTCCTTGCGGCCGTCGGGCCGCCCGGACTCGTTGACGGCATAGAGGAACCGCCCGTTGGGATGCAGCGCGAGGAAGCTCGGGCTTCGGGACGGCGCGGCGAGACCCAGTTCCTCGATCACGCCGGTCGCGGGGTCGAACCGGTACGAGTAGATGCCTTCCGACCTTGGCCCGGAATACGTGCCGACGAACACAAGGTAGGAGTCCGCTGCGACCGGGACGGCGGGGAGGGCGAACGCGAGGCACCATGGGGCCCAACGACGAATCAAGGGGGTCAACATGCGCCCATCCCATGCCTTCGGGGCCTTCGCCGCAACCACGAAGAACCCGGGCCGGGTCTCCGCATCGGCCCGACGCGGTCCAACCTCGCGCGACAACCGGGCTGGAGTCGGCGGACGCCCCCATTCCGCCACAAACCCATTGACCCGGCCGATGGGAGGAAGCCGAATGCCTTCAACACTTCACTGGCGAGCGTACTATGAAGAACTTTTCCTTCCGGAAGCTTGGCTATGCGTTTCTTCCCGTTGTCCTTCCCACGGCGTTGCTCGGGCAGTCCGGCCTGGATGTCGAGCTGGCCCCGCTCGCCAGCTTTGGCGGCGGAGACGGCTGGCTTGCACCGGGCGAGGGCGGCTATTCTTTCCTGGGCACGGGCAACCTCGAGCGCGGCATCGCCTTCGGAAATGGAAGCCTTTACCTGGTCTCCCGCGCCGGCGGCAACAACGTGCGAGTCCTGAACCCCGCGACGGGCGCGGACCTCGGCGGCCTCAGCACCACCGGCATCTCGGGAGGCACGTTCAGCGTCAACATGGCCGGCGTCGCCGGGGACGGCGCCATCTACGTCGGCAACCTCACGACGGCCGTTGGAACTCCCTTCAAGGTTTATCGGTGGGCCAACAACACCGCCGAGCCCACCGTCGCCTACAACGTCAACCCCGGCCTTCCCCGCATCGGGGACTCCTTCGCCGTTCACGGCTCGGGCGACTCCACCGTGATCGTCGCCAGCGGCACCGGCTCGGCCGGTTTCGCTTCCTTCTCCGGGGGCAACGCCACCGCCGTCGCCGTCCCGTCCACCGCCACCGGCGACTTCCGACTCGGCCTGGCGCTCGTCGATGCGAACACGGTGGTCGGCACGCAGGGAGGCAGCCTGAGGCTCGCCCAGTTCACCGGCGCAACCGGCTCGTTGCTCCTGAGCGCCCCAGTGTCTGCCACGGAACGCGCGGTGGCCTACAACGTCGTCGATGGTCTCCCGCTTTTGGCCACGTTGGATGCCTCCTCCACCGCCACCGCGTCGCTCGTGCGCGTGTACGACGTCAGCAATCCGTCCGCTCCGACGTTGCTCGCGGAGAGCAAGAACACGACCGGGACGTTGGCGGGCAATGCCAACGGCACCGGTTCCTTGGCATGGGGCAAGCTCGACGACGGCAGCAACGTCCTGTACGCCATGAGCTCCAACCAAGGCATCCAGGCGTTCGCCGTCACGGTTGTTCCCGAGCCGGGCACCTACGCGCTCCTCGCGGCCGGCATCGGCGGCCTCTGGCTCTTCCGTCGCCGTCGCTGACCCCCGGCTCGTGGCGGGGTTCCCCACCCCGCCTCCGTCCTGCCCCGCGTCCGCGCCTGAACGGGCTCGCCGGGGAACCTTGGCGCCCCTCGTGCAACCTCATGGGGTTTGCCTTGGGGGGGCGGGAGCCACTCCGGTCGGGCTTTCCATGGCCTACGGCAGGACGGACAAGCGGTAGTATCTTTGGGCGGAGGTCCCGGCGGGGTCGGCGTCGGCGATCGATTGCATGCCATGGCTGGCGGCGACGACGGGCTTCCAGTCCACAAATGGCCCCGCGATGGAGTCGGCGCGTTGGATCGAGAAGG
>CAIYFP010000496.1 GCA_903925515.1 uncultured Verrucomicrobiota bacterium | reverse complement strand
CTTGGAGCAACCCAACACCAGCGATTGGTGAGACACGACACTAGGTAGAGTAGGCGAGGCGGGGTTGAAGGAGTTCAACAGACCGCAGTTGTCCGTTACCATCCCCAGGCTCGCCCCTCATCGAACCGGACAGGCGGTCCTACCGCATCCGGCTTTCCGAGGGTCGTTCGTCGCATCGCTTCATGGTGGCTTGTCGATGGAGCGTGCGCTGCCGCTTCCGAACCTTGAGTAGGGTCGTGATCCGCCCGCGGAAAGTCTCCTCCCCCGTGCAGCCATGTCCCGGGTTCCGCGCTGTTCGCACCCGCATCGACCCAAGTGCCCCCCTTCGCTCCGCGGCGGTTGGGATCTCCGCCGCATCCATGCCACGACGAGGGATTCCGACTTCTCGCGCCGCCCGGCCCGCCTTGGGGGGGACAGGCCCATGGACGGGGGGTTGGGATGGTGCCGTCCGACGGCCCAAGGCCTCCCGGCTTACCATGGTCTCCCTTCCTGTCGTGTCGCCCTCGCGGCAACCCGACGGTTGCTTCGACGTCCCGCTTGGGGTTCGGCCTCGCGGCCTCATCCCGGACATCGTGATTCGGTGGTGAACCATCCCACTCGACCGGTGGAACTCGCACCTACGCGGTGACCCACTTCGCTGGCGCACGCCGGGACGATGCGGCAAGGCGGGGCTGGGAACGCGGGCTCGGCGATCCAGCGTGCTTCTACGGCGCCACCCAGTCGCCCTTCCATGAGTTCCCTTCCCGGGTCCAGATCGCGCGCAGGTTCCCCTCCGGCCGAAGCCCAAGCCAGTCCATGCGTTCGGCATGGCATCGCACCACCATGAAGTGCCGAGGGCCGTGCCCGGCGAAGTCGATCGCCTCCATGGGCGCCCTCACGACGGTCCCGGGCGCGGCTGGGCATGCGTAGCTCGCCCGGGACGGCGGCGGCACGCGCTCCCATGCCGACCGCCACGCCTCGTCGCCAACATGCAGCCTTGCATGGCCGCGCACCCTCCATTGGACGCCGCCCGCGGGGTCATGGAAAACCCATGTCAACCGGGGCGATCGCCTGAGCGCCTCCACCTTGGGCGACCTTGCGTCCGTGTGGAACTCCAGCTCGGCCGCGTCGCGGTCCACGGCCCGGAGGACCACCACCCGCGCGTCGCCGTCGTCCCCGGCAGTGGCCACGACGGGCGTGCGGAACGGATGTCCGGGCGTGCGCGCCGCATCGGCCCATGCCCGCCAGCCGGATTCGAGGATGGCATCCAGTCCCGTCCATCGATCCTTCGTGGGCGTCGCGTTCATGTCGCTCGCCTCTTTGCCATGACCCGACGAAGGCCCATCCATGCCATGGACGCCACGCAGGCGTGGGCGAGCACGTCGCCACGTCGTGCGTAGGGCGTGTCGCCGGCGTTTCCCCACCCGACCGGCACCCGCACCAGCATGAAGCCCTCGTCGTGAACCGACCTCCCGGGCTCACCCAGTTGATCCCGCACCACCCCCGTGGCGTCCACCCAGCCAGTCACGCCGTTGTTCGTGCAACGGACCAAGGCCACGCCGTTCTCGACCGCCCGGAACACGGCGTTGGCAAGGTGTTGCCACTGCGCCGGGCCGCGCCCGAACCATCCGTCGTTCGTCAGCTCGAGCAGGAAGTCCGTGCCGCCTCGCACATGGTCCCGGATGCCGTTTGGGAAGATGTCCTCGAAGCAAATCACCGGCGACGCCGTGGCCCCGGCCAGCTTGAACGCGGCCGGCGCGTTGCCCGCCGCGAACCCATCCCCGATGGGCGTCAGGTTCTTCATGAACGGCAACGCCCCCGCCCATGGCACGTATTCGCCGAAGACGACAAGGCGCCGCTTCCGATACGTCCCCGAGACCCGCCCGTCGCGTCCCGTGCTGAACGCCGCGTTGTACGCCCGGCCAGCCCCCGGGCCCTCCTCGTAGTCGTTCGCGCTGAACACCCATTCCACCCCCGCCCGCGACAACTCCGCCGACATCGACGCGAAGTTCTCGCGCCCAAGCCCGAAGTCGCCCTCGGGCCACACGACGACGTCGGGCCGGGTTTCGAGGGCGGCGCGGGTCAGGCGGGCCGCCACGGCAAACGAGCGGTCTCGCTCGGCGGGGTCCCAGAGCAAGGTCTGCGGGATCGAGGGCTGCACGAGGGCCAGCTTGAGAAGGCGGGGATTGGCCTCCCGTTCCTTCCGGCGCTCGTCCATGACCCGGTGGAACCCCCAGCCCAGAGTCGCCATGAGGGCCAGCAACGGGAGGCGAACCTCGGCCATCCAGCCCCAGCGCTCGCGCGGCCTCGAGAGCAACACGACACCGGCCCCGGCCATGGCCACCGACATCCAGCATACCAGCAGGCTCAGCCCGTGCACGCCCGTGACGCTGGCGAGCTGCACCATGGGTACCTGCCTCCATTGCGACACCCCCAGCGCGTTCCATGGGAAGCCTGTGAGGAACCAGCCCCGGAGCCACTCGATCCCCACCCAGCCGGTCGCCGCGCCCAACGGCACCCACATCCGACGTGGCCAGCCCAGGGATGCATGCGCCCCGGCCGCCTCCCGCCACGGCCGCAGCGCACGTCCCTCGCCGCGGCCCCATGCTCCCCATGCGAGCCATAGCCCCGGGTACAATGCGCAATAGCCAGACAACGCAAGCCAGCCCGCCATCGCCCCGGCCGGGTGCGGCATGTTGAGCAGCCAACGCAGCGAGACCATGGCCTGCACCAGCCCCGCCATGTAGCCCAGCCGGAACGCCCCGCCGATCCCCGCGCCCAACGCCGCATGCCACATCATGCCCGGCGCCAGCCATGCCAGCCCGGCGATGCCCGGCCCGGGATACGCCATGGCCCAAACCAATCCAGCCACGACGGCCACCGCCTGCCGGCGCCCCTCGCCCGCCATCCATGCTGCCAAACCGCCATGTCCTCGCGTCTGCATCCCCGGCCCGCAAGGCAACCACAAGCCCATGCGCGCGACCACCGACGATTCGCCTGCCCACCCCGCCCTGCATGGGCCCGACGCTCATCGGGCCGGAGAGGCGTTTTTTCCGCATCCGGCGGTTGGACCTGCCGGCTCCCCACCCAAACGGATCCTTGCAGCAGGGGTCGGCCGTGCCCTCTGGATCTTCTTTCGCGAGGCCTTCGTCCCTCGCCCGTCCCGGCCCGCGCAACGGCTCGCGCCTCGCTGCTCCCCGGCTCGCGGAGGCATCTGCCTCGCCATCCCTTCCACGCCGATTGATTCGTCCCGCCTAAAGCAACCTCAAGGCGTCCCTCGCCGCCGCGACCGTCCGCTCGATGTCCTCGATCGTGTGCGCCGTGGACAGAAATCCCGCCTCGAACTGGCTCGGGGCGACGTACACGCCCCGGGCGAACATGGCATGGAAGAACCGGGCGAACCGGGCGCGGTCGCTCCGGAGGGCATCGGCAAGGTTCCACACGGGTTGGTCGGTGAAGTAGGCGCAAAACATGGAACCGACGCGACGCCACTGGACGGGGATGCCCGCGGCACGCGCGGCGTCGGCCATGCCTTCGTCCATGGCCAACCCGAGTTCCTCGAGGCGCTGGTGGCCATGAACGCGCTCCAGCTCGTCGAGCGTCGCGATGCCCGCCGCCATCGCGAGCGGGTTGCCGCTCAGCGTCCCCGCTTGATACACCGGGCCGCCCGGCGCCAGCCGGTCCATGATGTCTGTCCTCCCCCCAAATGCTCCCACCGGAAGGCCGCCCCCGATGATCTTCCCGAGGCAGGTGAGGTCTGGGACAACCCCGAGGAGCTCCTGCGCCCCGCCGCGGGCAAGCCGGAAGCCCGTCATGACCTCGTCGGCAATGAAGACGACCCCGTGCCGCGTGCAATGGGCGCGCAGGGCTTCGAGATAGCCGGGGCGCGGGAGGTAGAGGCCGGCGTTGGCGGGGACGAGCTCAAGGATGACCGCCGCCAACTCATGCCCGTGGTGCGCAAACAACGCGTCCAGCGCCCTGGCATCGTTGAAGGGCAGGACATGCGTCAGGCGCGCAAGGTCGCCCGGGACACCCGCCGAGTCCGGTTGCCCGAGGGTGAGCGCGCCGGAGCCGGCCCGGACAAGGAGGGAGTCGCCATGGCCATGGTAACAGCCATCGAACTTCACGATCCCATCACGCCCGGTGAACCCCCGCGCGAGGCGCACGGCCGACATGCAGGCCTCCGTGCCGGAATTGCAAAAGCGGAGCTTCTCGATGGACGGGATCCGCGCCTTGATGCGCCGTGCAAGCTCGTTCTCAAGCGGGTTGGGAATGCCCAAGCTCGTGCCCTTCGCGGCGGCAGCCTGCACCGCGCCCACCACGGCGGGATGGGCATGGCCGAGGATCGCAGGACCCCATGTGCCCACGTAGTCGATCAGGTCGTCGCCATCGGCCGTCCGCACCCTCGCGCCCATGGCAGACACCGCGAAGAACGGGTTGCCCCCGACTGCGCGAAAGGCGCGCACGGGAGAATTGACACCCCCCGGGAAATGGCGGAGGGCCTCGGCGAACAGCGCCTCGGACGCCGGGCGCAACCCGGTGGGACCATGGTTTTCCATGCGATGTCCGAGCGTGCCCACGGCAGCCGTGCCTTGCCACGGGTTTTCCCGGGCCCCGGCGCCCCGGGGGCAGCCTGGAGGTCGTGTCGCATCAAAAGGGCATCGCACGGGTGCAGGCAACGGCCGGGCCTTCCATGGCATCCTCCCTTCCGTGCCCGCCTCGCCCGGACAACATTTCTGGCGACCGGGCAGCCCGTCTCGTTCCTCACGTCCCCATGCGCGGGAAAAACGCGTCCACGGCAGCCTCCGTATCACGCGACAGCTCTTCCGTGGAGCTCCCGACGGTGTCGGCGGCAACCCGGGCAAGGTCCGCGACATGGGCGGGCTCGGCCCGTTTCCCGCGATGCGGGACGGGCGCGAGGAAGGGAGAGTCCGTTTCGAGGAAGAACGAGCCGCGAGGCGTCGCGGCCATGGTGCGCCGGATTTCGGCGGCGTTCTTGAAGGTGGCTATCCCGGTGAAGCTCACGGAAGAACCCATGGCGACCACGGCCTGCATTTGATCCGGGGTGCCAACAAAGCAATGGAACACGCCCCGGACGCGCCCGGCGAAGGGACCGAAGACGTCCATGGCGGGCGCGAACGCGTGGCGTTGGTGCACGATCACGTTCAGGCCCGAGTCGGCGGCGAGCTCGAGCTGCTGGCGGAACACGCGCGCCTGCGCCGCCTTCACCCGCTCGTCGTCCTCCTCCGTCCCCATGCCCTGCGAGGAGGGCAACCGGTAGTGGTCGATGCCGCACTCGCCCACCGCCACGACCCGGGGATGACGCAGCAACGGCGCCAGCGCGGGACGGACATCCTCGGGGGCGTTCCCAACGTGGTTGGGATGCCATCCCACGGCGGCCCAGACGTTGGGGAAACGCTCGGCGATGGCGACGGCCCGGCGGCTGCTCTCCGCGTCGCAGCCGATGGTGATGACCCGATGGACGCCGGCCCCGGCGGCACGCGCGACGACGGCCTCGATGTCGCCGGCGAACTCGGGGAAGTCGAGGTGGGCGTGGGTGTCGGTGAAGCGGGGGATGGGGATGGGCATCGGATTCATTCGCCGGGCTGAGCAAGGATCCAGCGGCACGCCGCAGCGAGGTCGTCCACCACGATGGCGTCCCTCAGGGCTTCGGGGGGCGTCTTGCGCTCGGTCAGGGCGCCCTCGCCGGTCCGGACGAGCAGGGACCGGGCGCACCCGGCGTTCCAGCCGGTTTCAAGGTCGATGAGCTTGTCACCGACGACGAAAGAGCGAGCAAGGTCGATGTCGAAGTCGCGAGCCGCATCGTGAAGAAAGGCAGGCGAGGGCTTGCGTCCACGGCTCGGCTGGCCCGGGGCCTCGGGAGCGACGTAGATGGCGTCGAAGGGGACGTCCTCGGCAGCAAGCTCGGCCTCAAGGTGCGCGTGCACCCGGTCCACGTCGGCCATGGTGAAGTAGCCGCGCCCGACGCCGGACTGGTTGGTCACGAGGAAAAGGTGGAAGCCGGCGTCAAGGAGCGCGCGGAGGCCGTCTGCGGACCCCGGGATGATCTCCACCTCCTCGGGCCGGTGAAGGTAATGCTTCTCGACGATCAGGGTGCCGTCGCGGTCAAGGAAGAGGGCGCGGTTCATGGGCGGGTCAGGCTGGAGAAAATCTCGTCCGGGGTCGCGGTGGCCGTGCCGACCTTGCCCACGACGACGCCGGCCGCGTGGTTGGCGACGAGGGCGGCCTCGACGGGGGATGCGCCGGACGCCATGGCAAGGGTGAACGCCGCAATCACGGTGTCGCCCGCGCCGGACACGTCGAAGATGGCGCGGTTGACGGCGGGGATGTGGATGGGCGCGGAGCCGGCATGGCACAGGAGCATCCCCAGCTCGCCCAGCGTGACGAGGAGGACCTCGGGACGCCATCGGCGGAGGATCGTTTCGGCGGCCTGCATCAGCGCGGGGTCCTTCAGCGGGTCGGGGTTCCGGGTGGAGTCCGAGAGGGCCGCCAGCTCGAAGGCTTCCTTGCGGTTCGGGGTCAGCAACGACAGGCCGGAAACATCCAGCGCATGCGACGGCTTCGGGTCCATGCAAACCCGCAGGCCGCGGGGCTGGCCTTGGCCGCGAATGGCGTCCAGAGCCTCCTGGGTCACCACCCCCTTGGCATAGTCCGCCACGATGATGGCGTCCGCCTCCGACAGCTTCAGCCGGACGATGCCCAGCAAGCGCCGCGCGGCGGCGGGCGGCAACGGGCCACGCGACTCCTTGTCGAGGCGCGTCACCTGTTGCTGCCCCGCGACCACCCGCGTCTTCACCGTCGTGTAACGGTCGCGCGCCCTGACCAAGCCGCGCGCCGGGACGCCCTCCTGCTCCAGCAGCCTCGCAAGGATGCGCCCGTGCGAGTCGTCGCCCACGGCCCCCGCCAACCTCGGCGATGCACCCATGGCGGTGAGGTTGCGGGCCACGTTCGCCGCTCCGCCCGGCATGAAGCTTTCCCGCTCGAACTCCACCACCGGCACGGGCGCCTCCGGCGAGATGCGCGTCACGCGGCCCCAGATGAAGTGGTCGAGCATCACGTCGCCCACGACCACCACGCGTGCCTTGGGCATGGAAGCCAGGAGCGTGCGGAGCCGCGCGGGCTCGATGCGCGGGGCCTTGCTGGCGCGACGTGACTGCATGGGACGGAAGCTAGCCGCGGGGCTTGCAAACGGGCGAGCGTGTTCGTTTCGGCGGGGTTTTTTTGGATTCTCGCGCCGCGCATGGCGGGCAACATCCGGCCATGAACACCGGGGTTGGCATCGGCGGGGGCACGGGGCGCGTTCCTTGCCTCGCGAGTTCGCCCGGCATGGGGCACATGGCGACGCCACGCGGTGCCTTCACCTTGGTCGAGCTGCTGGTGGTCGTCGCCATCCTCGCCATCCTCGCGGGCATGCTCCTCCCCGCCCTCGGACGCGCCAAGGCGGCCGCCCTCCGCGCCCGTTGCCTCAGCAACCTCCACAACATCGGCATCGGGATGCTCCTGTACGCCGACGACACCGGCGGGTTCGTCGCCCGGGGCAACTACACCCCGTGGTTCCTTGCCTACATGCCCTACGTGCCCGAGGGCGGCACGCGCCGCGACTTCCGCACCGTCCAGGTCTTCTTTTGCCCCGCTTATCCCAACAAGAACCCCAAGCGCCGGCAGGTCATCACGTATGTCGTCAACGCATGGAAGTTCTCCGGGCCCAACGACATGGTTGGCACCGAGCAAACCTCCCCCACCAAGCTCGACCTCTTCCAACGCCCGGCCGACACCGCCTACCTCGCCGACAACGAGGACGGCCCATGGCGCCCCATCATCACCGGGCTCGCCGACGCCGTGACGGACCTCAACGACGTGTGGAACCCCGCCCATCTCCCGCTCGCGCCCGGCTCCACCCGCCCCAACCCCGAACGTCGCATCGCCCTCCGGCGGCATCGCGACGGCGCGGACGTCCTCCATCTCGACGGTCACTCGGATTGGGTCCAGGCGCGGCGCAACGGCCTCGACCTGTGGCGTGACGCGAAGCGCTAGGCCCCGGTGCTTCGGGTTGACCGTGCGCGCCCACGCCCCGGACGGGGTCAGGCCGTGTCGGCCGGTTGCCCTCCACGGGCGTTCCCCATGGCCATGCCTCGGGCGGCTGGAAACGCCATCTCGGCAAAGCAAGAGGCCCGGGCCACCGTCCTCGGTGCGCCCGGGCCCCGCACCCCGTCGTCCCGCTAGCGCCGCACCAGCCGGAACCAAAGGCTCGGCTGCCCTTCCGGCACCAACATCCATGCGCGGTCGCCCTCGTCCCACATCTCCGGCCCCTGCGTCCATGGGCCGCGCAACGTGCCCGCCACTTCCAGCCGCCATCCCTCGCGCCATGCCCATGACGGCATCCCTACCCGCGTCCCGCTCGCATCCCGTTCAATCGCAACCCTGGGGGTCGCGCGCCCGACGACGTCCCCGAATCCAGTCCCCACCCGCAACGAATCCACCTCCAACTCGCCGAGGCCCGTCGCCTGCCGGAACGCCGCCTGGCTCAACCCCTGCCCCACCCCGCGTCCATCGGTCGCGATGGCCGCCCGCCGCAGGTCGCCCTCGTCCGCCGGGTCGATCCACAACGCCGCTTGGGTCGCCTTGAAGTCCAGCCGCAACACCAGCTTCGCCCAGGTGTTGGTCGGCACGTCCCCCGGCACCCACACCGGCGCGCCCGTCCCCCATGATGCCCCCAGTCGCAACGCCCCGGCCCCTGCACCGGCCGTCGAGGCATGGATGCGCCCGGTGAACACCGAGGCCGCGCCCGAGTCCGCCGGGTCCTTGAAATGAAAGAAATAGGCCCCGGTCGGGCTCGGCAACGCACGAAAGCGAACCTCCAACGCCGCATAAAGGACGCCTGCGGAAATACCGTTCGACGTGAACGCGCGGCGTACGTCCTCGGTTCTTGCGCCGGTCAGACGGATGCGCCCCCCCTCGACCGGTATCTGGCCGGACGTGCCGCTGTGCGTCGTCCAGTCGCCGCCCACGACCCCGACCAACGGCCCGTCCGGCAGCCCAAACGCCTCGTCGAGGAGCAGCTCCGCCCGCACCGCCGGGGCCGCAAGGAACAACACGATACAGATGGTTCTCGGAATGATTCTTTTCATGCGGTGCTCCATATCGCCCGAAGCCCACCCATGGTTTCCGGGCAGGTTGCGCCGCCCCGGGTCGGCGGTAGGGTCGCCCGTCATGGCCAAGAAGCTGGAACTCTCCCTCAAGCCGGGCGACCCCGCCCCGGACTTCGCGATTCCCTCGACCGACGGCTCCGTCGTCCGCCTTGCGGACCTCCGCGGCAAGCACGTCGTCCTGTACTTCTACCCGAAGGACGACACACCCGGCTGCACCAAGGAGGCGTGCGGGTTTCGCGACGCCCATGCGAAGTTCAAGAGGAAGGGCGTCGTCGTCCTCGGCGCGAGCACCGACCCGGTGAAGTCCCACGCCAAGTTCGCCGCCAAGTTCGAGCTGCCATTCCCGTTGCTGGCCGACGAGAAGAAGGAGCTCGTCCAGGCGTACGGCGCGTGGGGCGAGAAGGTCTTCATGGGTCGCAAATATCAAGGCACCCACCGCGTCACCTTCCACATCGACCCCGAGGGCCGCATCGCCCATGTCTGGCCCGAGGTGAAGCCCGAGGAACACGCCGCCGAGGTCCTCAAGGCCATCGGTTGACACCCGGTTGCCCCGCCTGTAACGGTGCCGCCGTCCTTTCCGGACACGTTTAATTCCACCACTAGAAGAAAACCACCATGCCCATTGCCGTTGGAACCCAAGCCCCCGCCTTCACCCTCAAGAGCAAGACCGACGCCGGCCTCGCCGACGTCTCCCTCGCCGACAACCTCGGCAAGAAGAACACCGTCATCCTCTTCTTCCCCCTCGCCTTCACCGGGGTCTGCACCCAGGAGTTCTGCGACCAGACGGCCGGCCTCGGCCAGTACGCCAGCCTCGGCGCCGACGTCATCGGCGTCAGCGTGGACAGCCCCTTCGCCCAGGAGGCATGGGCCAAGCAGAACAAGATCGGCATCCGCCTCGCCAGCGACCTCAACAAGGCCGTCACCGACGCCTTCGGGGTCCGCTTCCCGAACCTTGCCGGGGTCGGCGACACCTCCGCCCGCGCCGCCTTCGTCATCGACAAGAACGGCATCGTCCAATACGCCGAGCAGACTCCCACGCCCAAGGACCTGCCCAACTTCGACGCCATCAAGTCGGTTTTGGCCGGGCTGAAGTAGCCCCGCCCATCCGATGCCGGGGCGATCCACGCTCGCCCCGCCCGGAAACACCGGGCTACGACTTCCCAAGCCGGGAGTGCCTCTCGATGGCACCCCGGCTTTTTTCATCAACAACATGTGAACAGAATGATAGACAAATCATGAACAAGTGATTGACACGCTCTAGTCAGAAGAGGAAAACAGGCGCAGAGCTTCGTCATCACTTCAACATCATCGCCAAGTTGCCCTGCCATAGAATCCCATGAAACGTCTTTCCTCCCCATCCCCACAAACCGCCCGTGACTCGGCTTCCAAGCTCCCCAAGATCACCCTGCCACCCCCGAGGTCCCGGTTCGGTGCCCCCAAGCTCTCGTCCCTGAGTCGCCGCGACGCCGCCCCCAAGGCCACCGCCAGCAAGCCTCTTCCCGAGCCCAACACCCTGCTCGCCCCGGCCCACATCCAGTTGCCTCGCGAGAACGTCAAGGTCGATGTCGAGCCCGTCCCCATCGAGACCCGGTCCGCCCTGACCCTTTACATGCGCGACGCCGTCGAGGTTCCCCTGCTCACCATCCAGGACGAGATCGACCTCGCGGCCCGCATCAAGAAGGGCGACATGGCGGCCCGCGAGCACATGATCCGCGCCAACCTCCGCCTCGTGGTGAAGATTGCCCGCGACTACGAGGGCCTCGGGCTCCCCCTCCTCGACCTCATCAACGAGGGAAACATCGGGCTGATGAAGGGCGTGGAACGTTTCGACCCGGCCAAGGGCGGCAAGCTCTCCACGTACTCCTCGTGGTGGATCAAGCAATCCATCAAGCGCGCCCTCGCCAACCAGTCCAAGACGATCCGCCTTCCGGTCCATCTCGTGGACAAGATTTCCAAGATGCGCCGCCTTTCCATGGAACTGCAGGAGTTGCTCGGGCGCGAGCCGAGCGACGAGGAACTGGCCGAGCAAATGGAGGTGTCCGTGCGCAAGATCCGCCTCTGGCAACGCGCCTCCATGAAGACGGCCTCCCTCGATGCCCCGCTCGGCGACGATGACTCCAGCCGCCTCGGCGAGGTGGTTCCCGACGAGGTCAACCTCGATCCCTACTGCAAGCTCGAGCAGGAAACCACCCACGGCATGGTCCGGGAGTTCCTTTCCATCCTCGACGAGCGCGAGTTGTCCATCCTCCGCGACCGCTTTGGCCTTGATGGCGGCCCCGAGAAGACCTTGGACGACCTCGGCCGCAAGTTCGGCGTCACCCGGGAGCGCATTCGCCAGCTCCAGAACCTTGCCCTCTCCAAGCTCCGCAAGCAGATCGAGCGGTTCGAGGCCGTGCGCCAACCCGGCGAGGAAAGCCCCTTCGCTCAGTTCTCAAGGATGGCCATGGCCGCCGCGTGAGTTCGCTCGTGGGTCAGGCTTAGGTGCACCCGCAACGCACCGATTTGGGTCATCAAGGCCAGCGCCTTCCCCCCAAGCACCACCCGGGGTCGCCCCCGCTCGTCGCGCTCGACCTCGATGTCGTGCCACCCTGCGTCCGGGCCAATGCCGCTGCCGAGCGCCTTCGACACGGCCTCCTTGGCCGCGAACCGTGCCGCCACGCACGGCGCGGCATCGGCCTGACCCCGGCAATATTCCCACTCCGCCGGCGTGAGGATCCGGAGCGCAAACGCTTCCCCGAGACGTTCCATGGCCTCGCGTATCCGTCCGACCTCCACGATGTCGATGCCCGTTCCCAAGATCATGCGCCAAGCCCCGTCACCCTGTCCGGCCCGGCGCGTCCTTCCCAGACCAATCCGCTCCCCGAATCAAGGCGCCGGGGATGCCTTGACTGAGCGAACCCCATGGCGTCCTCGCGCCTTGGCGGGGTGAACAGCACGGACCTCGCGAGGCGATTCCATGAGCCATGAAGTGGAGGGGGCGCACGCCAGGACGCCGGGACGCAACGGGAGCAGGCTCATGCGGTCCAAGCCGAGGATCATGCCCATCCGCTCGGCCTGCATGCTGGCACGCGGCCGGCCAAGGCTGGCCGGCACCTGCCGCGCCGGGCTCCCGTTCTCCTTGGGCGCCGACCATGGCATGGGGCTGGATGTGCATGCAGGACAACCTTGCCGACGCCAACAAGGGTCCAACCTGCCGGAGCGCCTCGACGGCCCGCATGAAGACGGTGGAGGCTTGCAAGTTCTTGTTGGCATCCCCGCGTTCATGGGACCTTGTGCGGGAACAAACACGGGCGACGAAGCCATGACCGGAATACTTTCCCGAATCGTGGGCCGGATGCGGCACGGCAAGGCGGACGGCCAGTTCATCGAGGAGATGCGAGCCGTGCTCGCGGACGGGGAACTGGACGACGAGGAGCGGCATCAGCTCGCCCTGAGGCACGTCGAGCTCGGGGCCGGGGACGCATGGAACGACGTGAAGGCGGACCTTTATCTTGCGGCGGTGCGAGGGGCGCTGAAGGGCGGGCGATTGACGCCCGAGGTGGAAGGGGAGCTTGCCGAGATCCGGGGGTATCTTCAGGTCGGGACGGCCGAGGCCGAACGAGGGAACACGCTGCTGGGCCAGGCGAGGGACCGGCTTGCGGCGGAGGCGCGCCAGCTCAAGGCCAAGGCGGACTGGGAGGCCTATCTCACGGCCCTGCGCCGGGCGGAGGGACCGCGTCTTGAGGTATGGAACATCATGTTCCAGCGCGGTGAACGTGCGTTGCTGGAGGTCCCGATGGCCGCCCTGGAATACAAGGCCATCGCAAGGCAACACGTGGGCGGCGGCAGTGGCTTCAGCATCCGGGTCGCCCGGGGCGTGAGCTTTCGCGTGGGCGGCATGCGGGGGTACTCCGTCCCCGTCATGGGGCTGCAACCCCTCTCGACCGGCAGGCTGGTGATCACGACCCGGCGGCTGGTCTTCGCGGGGCTGCTGGCGGGCTGGTCCGACCCCCTCGAAAAGATCATCTCGGTCACCCCGTACGCCGACGTCTTCCAGTACGTCGTCCATGGCCGGGTGAAGCCGCGCATCCTCCGCTATGAGCCCGGGGCGCATCCGGAGGCGATCATCGCGGCATTCGAGGGCGCCGTGAACGCGTCGGCGCTCGGCAACCCTTGATGGCGGCACGGCCATGTCGGGCGTGGAGATTCCGTTCGCCGGGGGAAGTCTTCCGGGGCACCGTCCCTGCGGATGGAAACAACGAGCGAGTTGCGCCGGACGCCGTTGCATGGCGCGCACAAGGCATTGGGTGCGAGGTTGATCGGGTTCGGGGGCTGGGACATGCCCGTGCAGTACACGTCCATCGTGGACGAGCACCACGCGGTGCGGCGCGCGGCGGGGATGTTCGACATCAGCCACATGGGCGAGGCATGGGTTCGCGGGCCGGGCGCCGAGCCATTCCTGAACTCGGCGTTGACGAATGATGTGCGCAAGCTCGGCGTCGGGCAGGCTCAGTACACGTTGATGTGCCGCGACGACGGCGGCGTGGTGGACGACCTGTACGTGTACCGCACGGGCGCGGAGGAATACCTCCTTGTCATCAACGCCTCGCGTGCGGACGTGGACGTGGCGTGGTTGCAGGGGCGGTTGACGGGTTTCCGTGGAGGTCGCGCGGAGGTGGAGGATGCGTCCGGCATCCTTGCGGCGGTGGCGGTGCAAGGCCCGGCCGTGGCGTCGTTCTTCGCCCACGTCTTCCCGGGGCCGTCGGCGGGCGGCATGGCGGCGGGCACGGTGCTGGACCTGAAGAAGAACGAGCTGGGCCGCTGGACGTGGGGCGGAGTGGACGCGTGGGTGGCACGGACGGGCTACACGGGCGAGGACGGCTTCGAGGTGGTTGTCCCCGCTGCGGTCGTGGAGTCGTTGTGGAACCGGTTGCTGGAAGTGGGGCGCCCGCATGGGCTGGTCCCGGCCGGGCTCGGTGCGCGGGACACGCTGCGAACGGAGATGGGCTATCCGTTGTACGGGCACGAGCTGGACGAGGCGACGACGCCGATGGAGGCGGGCCTTGGGTATTTCGTGAGCCTTGAGAAGGGGCCGTTCGCCGGGCGTGACGTGCTTGCCGGGCAAAAGGCCGGGGGCGTGGGGAGAAAGTGCGTGGCATTCCGGATGACGGGGCGTTCGGCGCCGCCGCGTCCGGGCTACGCGGTCTGGGGGGGCGGGGAGAAGGCGGGCGTGGTCGTGAGCGGGACCCAGAGCCCGACGCTGGGCGCCGGGATTGGCATGGCCTACGTGCCGTCCGCGCTGGCGAACCCCGGGACACCCATCGAGATCGAGATCCGCGGGACACGTCATCCGGCGGAGGTGTCACGGAAGCCCTTGTACAAGAAGTAGGCCGGGGCGTGCGACATGAGCGACGGCGACGGCACGACGAACGCCGGCATGGCTGGGGGAGGTAGCCGACCCGAGGCGGCCCCGATCGTGCGGGTGCGGTCGCTCTCCAAGGTGTACCGGCAGGGAGACATCGACGTGACGGCGCTGAACTCGGTTTCGGTGGACATCCAGCCGGGGGAGTTCGTGGTGTTGATGGGACCGTCGGGGTCTGGCAAGTCCACGTTGCTGCACATCGTGGCGGGGATTGACCGGCCAACGTCTGGGGAGGTGGAGGTGCAGGGGATCAACGTGGGGAACCTCGACGAGTCGGACCTTGCGGAGTGGCGGAACCAGTACGTGGGGTTCGTGTTCCAGAGCTTCAACCTGATCCCGGTGCTGACGGCGGCGGAGAACGTGGAGCTTCCCCTGCTGTTGACGCGGCTTGGGCGTTCGCAACGACGTGCGCAGGTGCGGGCGGCGCTGGAGCTGGTGGGGTTGGGGGACCGGATGCACCACCGCCCGGACCAGTTGTCGGGCGGGCAGCAGCAACGGGTGGCGATCGCGCGGGCGTTGGTGACGGACCCGGTGCTGGTGGTGGCGGACGAGCCGACGGGCAACCTTGATGCGAAGTCCGCGTCGGACGTGCTGGGCATCCTGTCGTCGTTGGCCCGGGACGCGGGCAAGACGGTGATCATGGTGACGCACGACCCCAAGGCGGCGGCGTTCGGGACGCGGAGCCTGCACCTTGAGAAGGGGGAGATCGTGTCGTGACCCCGTGGACGTTCATCCTGAAGAACGCGCTGAGGAACCCGAGGCGTTCGTTGCTGACGGTTTCGAGCGTGGCGGTGAGCGCGGCGTTGCTGACGAGCATGATGACCTTGCAACGCGAGCTGACGGTGCCGCCGGAGTCCGAGGGGGCGTCGCTGCGGATCATCGCGCGCAACAAGGTGTCGTTGGTCCAGCCCTTGCCCGCTCGCCAGTTGCCGGAGATCGAGCGCATCCCCGGGGTGGTGGCCGTGACGCCGTTCACCTACTTCGGCGGGCAGTACAACGACGAGGAGTTCACGAGCTTCGCGCAGTTCGCGGTGGAGCCGAGGAGGTTCCGGTCCTTGCTGGTGGAGGGACGGGTTTCGGATGGCGACTACGACGCATGGGAGAAAGACCGGACGAGCTGCATGGTGGGGCGGGACACCATGAAGCGGTACGAGCTCAAGGTGGGGGACCGGATGCGGTTCCGGGGGACGTTCTACCCGTGCGACCTCGACCTGAAAATCGCGGCGGTGTTCGAGGGGACGGTGGATGACCGGGGCGTGTTCTTTCATCACAAGCTGCTGGACGAGCTGACGGGCGACCTTGGGACCGTGGGCACGTGGTACCTGCGGGTGGAGTCGGCGGAGAAGGTGCCGGAGGTGATTTCGCGGATCGACGGGCAGTTTGCGAACACGGCGGCGGAAGTACGGGCGGAGAGCGAGCGGGCGTTCCAGATGGGGTTCGTGGGGATGCTGGGGAACGTGAGCGCGCTGATTCGCACGGTGAACGGGGTGATCGTGTTCACCCTCGCCTTGGTGTCGGCGAGCACGATGAGCATGGCGGTGCGGGAACGGTTCCGGGAGATGGCGGTGCTGAAGGCGCTGGGGTACAAGCGGCGGGACCTGCTCGGCTTCATCCTCGCGGAGGGGTTCGGGTTGTCGGTGCTGGGCGGGGCGCTGGGGATCGGGGGCGCATGGGCGGCATGGACGTTGCTCGACATCCAGAAGCTCACCGGCGGGATCTTCATCGTCTTCGAGGTGACGCCGCGGATCATGGCGTCGGCGGGGTTGGTGGCGGCGGTCCTCGGGGTCGTGTCGTCGCTGGCGCCCGCGATCTCGGTGGGGCGCATGAGCGTGGTCTCGGGGTTGAAGACGCTGGATTGAGGGGCGCGCATGACGACCGGGGGCGAGACGATGGCATGGGCGGGGTTGGCCGTGGGGCTGGTGCTGGGGTTTGGCGCGGTCGCGGGCATGGCGCGCCTGGCGGGCCTGCCCATCCAATACAACCTGAGGAACGTCGTGGTCCGCTGGCGGTCGTCGGTGGCCACGGTGCTCGGCATCGCGGCGGTGGTGGCGGTGTTCGTGGCGTTGCGGGCGATGGCACGCGGGATCGAGGCCAGCTCGGCGAGCACGGGGGACCCGAGCAACCTGCTGGTCGTGCGCAAGGGATCGCAGGCGGAATCCGGCAGCCTCGTGACGCGCGAGCAGTTCCGCATCATCGAGTCCTTCGAGGGCATCCAAAGGAACGCCGAGGGACGGCCGGTGGTGTCGGCGGAGGTGGTGGCGATCATCTCGGCGGCGCGCGCGCAGGGGCCGGGGGAGGCCAACGCGCTGGTGCGCGGCATCACGGCGCGGGGGATGGAGCTGCGCCCGCAGGTGCGGCTCGTGGAGGGACGATGGTTCGAGGGCGGCCGACGCGAGGTGGTGGTGTCGCGCTCGTTGGCGCGGAGGTTCAGGGACTTCGGGATCGGCGGCGAGGTGAAGGCGGGCCGGGCACGGCTGCGCGTGGTCGGGCACTTCGACGGGGGCGGCAGCGCGTTCGACTCGGAGGCATGGATGGACGCGGACGAGGCTCGGGCGGTGTTTGACCGGGAGCAGTATTCGAGCGTGCTGTTGCGTCCGGCGGGGCCGGAGCAGGCGAGGGCGTTGGTGGCGCGGATCGAGGGCGACCGGCGCTTCTCCCTGCGGGCGGAGGGCGAGGTGGAGTACTACTCGAAGCAAACGATGACGGCGAAGCCGATCAAGTACATCGCCGGGGTGCTGGGCGTGGCAATGTCGGTGGGGGCGGTGTTCGCGGCGATGAACACGATGTATGCGAGCGTGGCGGCGCGGACGCGGGAGATCGGGACGTTGCGGGTGCTCGGGTACTCGCGTCGGGCGGTGGTGGCATGCTTCATGGTGGAGGGGGCGTGCCTTGCGGCGGCGGGCGGGATGGTGGGCTGCGCGTTGGCGCGCCTGACGAACGGGCTGGCGACGGGCACGCTCGACTTCCAATCGTTCGCGGAGACGGTATTCCAGTTCCGGGTGACGCCGGACCTGATCGGGCTGGGGCTGGTGTTCGCGGTGTGCATCGG
>CAIYFP010000495.1 GCA_903925515.1 uncultured Verrucomicrobiota bacterium | reverse complement strand
GGTGGTGTCGCTTCGCTCAACCACCGGCTACCTGCTGCGAAACCTTCGGTTTCGCGCAAGGGATCCCATGCGGTCCGTCCTCCCGGGGGGCCAAGGCGTCATTTCTCTGCATTGGGATGCCCGGTTTCTTTGGGAAGGGTGAGCGGATTGGGGCCGTGGGATCCATCTGCTTGCCACTCCATCCGGGTCCAAGGCCGAAGCCGTGAGCCGAAGAATTGCTTGCGCGTGGATTTGGGGCGGCGGACGCCGGATTGACAGGCGGGCAGGGGTTGGGATATGGCCAGCGTTCATCGGATTGGGGTGTCATGAGCGTCCTTGGGCAACAAGTCTTGGTTCTCAACCGTCTTTGGCAGGCGGTGAACCTTTGCTCCGTCCGGCGAGCCTTGTCGCTGGTCTTCGAGGGCCATGCCCAAGTCGTGTCCGCGGACGGCGCGGGCGAGTTCCGCACCTATGACTTCCAGCAGTGGCGCGATTTCGGCGCGGCCGACGACGACCATGACGTTGTCCGCTCGGTGTCGCTGAGGTTCCGCGTGCCCCGCGTCATCCTGCTTCTCTTCTTTGACCGCCTCCCCCGGAAGGAGGTCAAGTTCACCCGCCACAACATCTTCGAGCGCGACCAAAACACCTGCCAGTACTGCGGCAAGGTGTTCGACCGACGCGAGCTGAACCTCGACCATGTCGTCCCGCGCGACCGCGGCGGCCCGACGACATGGGAAAACATCGTTTGCTCGTGCATTCCCTGTAACACGCGGAAGTCGAACCGCACGCCCTCGGAGGCCTCCATGCGCCTCGTTCGCAAGCCCAAGCGGCCCAAGTGGCGTCCGTTCGTCCAGGTCACCTTCGGCTCCCCCATCCACGATTCATGGAAGCACTTCCTCGACGTCGCCTACTGGAACGTCGAGCTGGGGGAGGAAGGCCCGGCGTAGGTTCCCGGCTCGCTCCCCATGGCGGGTGCGGGCTTTCGTCCACATCATCCACACGGGCCACCCGGCCCATGCGCGTGGGGCGGGGTTCCGCGGCCCCGCCGCATCGGTCCGCCCCGGGAACGCCAGCATTTCGTGCGTTCCCATGGCGCCCGTTGCCAGGGTAAGGCCTGGCATGCGGGCTAAAGATGCTCGTTCAGGATCGACTCGAGCAGCTCCTGACGACCGGACTCAAGGCCCTGCACCTCGCCAAGGGCGAGCGCGTGCTTCTCGCAGTCCTCGAACGAGGCCTTGCCGGACTCGATGCGGGCGCCCATGCCGGAGTCCCATGAGCGATAGCGCTCGCGGACGAAGGCGTCGATGCGGCCGTCCTTCCGGATGGCGGCGGCCGCCTTGAGGCCCCGGGCAAAGGCGTCCATGCCCGCGATGTGGGCGATGAAGAGGTCGTCGAGCGCGAAGCTCTCGCGGCGGACCTTGGCGTCGAAGTTGACGCCGCCGGCCCGGAACCCGCCGTGCCTGAGGATGCGCAGCATGGTCTGGGTCGTGAGGTAGAGGTCGGTCGGGAACTGGTCCGTGTCCCAGCCGGTGAAGTAGTCGCCCATGTTGGCGTCGATGGAGCCAAGGGCTCCGGCGTTGGCCGCGACCTCGAGCTCGTGCTCCATGGTCTTGCCGGCGAGCCATGCATGGTTGACCTCGATGTTGAGCTGGAAGTGCGGGAGGAGGTCGTGCTGGCGGAGGAAGTTGAGGCACGCGGCGGCGTCCGAGTCGTACTGGTGCTTGGTGGGCTCCTTGGGCTTGGGCTCGATGAAGAAGGGACCCTTGAACCCGATCTTCTTCTTGTAGGCGACGGCCATGTGCATGAAGCGGGCAAGATGGTCCGTCTCGCGCTTCATGTCGGTGTTGAGCAGGGTGGAATAGCCCTCGCGACCACCCCAGAACACGTAGCCCTCCCCGCCCAGCTCATGGGTCCACTCCAGCGCCTTCTTCACCTGCGCGGCCGCGAAGCAGAACACGTCGGCGTTGCAACTGGTGGCCGCGCCATGGAGGTAGCGGGGGTGGACGAAGTTCTGGGCGGTGCCCCAGAGGAGGCGGACGCCGGAGTCGGCCTGGAGCTTCTTCAGTTCCTTGGCGACGGCGTCGAAGTTCTTGTTGGACTCGGCAAGGGTGCGCCCGTGGGGGGCGACGTCTCGATCATGCCAGCAGTAGAACGGGGCACCGAGCTTGGTGGCGAACTCGAACAGGGCACGGGCCCGCTGGATGGCCTGCGGCACGGTGCCCTCGCCGGTCTGCCACGGGCGCCGGGCGGTGCCCCACCCGAACATGTCCGCCCCGGTGCCGCGCATCGTGTGCCAGTACACCACGGCAAACCGCAGGTGCTCGCGCATCGTCTTGCCCTCCACGAGGGCGTCGGCGTCGTAATGCTTGAAGGCAAGGGGGTTCCTGGAGTCCGCGCCCTCGTAGCGGATGATGCCGACCTTGGGGAAGAACTGCTTGCTCATGTGATGTTCAAAGCCGCGGGAGGGTAGGGAGGGCCGATGGGATTGGAAGCCCGGACTTCCTCACGGCAACGGCCTCCAGTTCACGTGGCGGTACCGGTCGTACACCCAGCGGAAGTCGTTGTTGCGGCCATTGCCGCCGGTCCAGAAGAAGCTGGACCTCCCGGCCGACGAGTCCCGCGCGGCCTTCAGGGTGGCGGCGTCGATCCAGCGCTTGCCCTCGGAGTGGCCGTCGGCGAACGAGAAGGACGAGCTGTCGCCATGGAACACCGCGAAGGGATCCACCCACCCGGGCGGGTTCACGTCGATGACCCACGTTCCGTTGTTGTAGTCGCGCGGGTCGGCCTCCTCGACGAACACCATGCCGAGGGACGGGTCGTTGATCTGGGTCTCCTTGGTGAAGGGAAGGATGCTGCCCCAGCCCATGCCCGCCATGCCGTCCGCCTTCGAATAGCTGTCGTAGGCCCAGCCGCGGCCCACCTTGTTGTACTTGGTCCGAAGGTCGCCGGGGCAGTGGTAGGCGGCGTAGCCGGGGCAGTACTTGCCCAAGGGCGAGTTGCTGAACCCGTTGCGCACGCGGTTCATCGCCTCCGTGACCGGCAGGCCGGCCGCAAAGTTCGGACCGGGCGTCGGCCCGCGCCAATAGCCCCCGGCGTACAAGTCCACCGTCGTCGCGCCCACGTTGAAGCGCGTGGGCAGGATCATGTCACGGTTGTCGTCCGCATACATCTTCCATGCGAGGATGATCTGCTTTTGGTTGCTCAGGCAGACGGAGCCGTTGGCCTTGGCCTTGGCCTTGCCCAGCGCGGGCAGGAGCATCCCCGCAAGGATGGCGATGATGGCGACGACAACGAGGAGCTCGATCAGGGTAAAGCCCGCGCGCGAGCCGAGTGGACGTGGAGACATGAGTTCATTCGAACGCTTCCGGCCCCGCATGGCAACACCCGGATTGACCCCCACGCCGCCCGCCAGCCCGGCCACGGCTCGTGTCGTGTCTCACCCATGGCTGGTGCTTCGCCGCGAGGGATTTTCGCGTCCAACGAGACGCAGGTGACGGGCAAACCCACAGCGGTCCGTGAGGAGCGCGCCACGACGCGGGACGCGAAACGAGGTTCGGCCCTTCAGGTTGCCCCATCCAAGCCGCCGGGCTTCGCGGTCCGTCCGTCCCAGACCGCGGCGGGCAGGCTCCGTCCTCACGCCTCGCTCCATGGCCTTCGTGGAGCAACCTAGCACCCGCGATTGATGAGACACGACACGAGCGTCCGCCGAATCCAAGCCGGGAACAGGATTCCCCGGTCCACGTCCCGGGGGCGACGACGACGCCCCGCGACGTGCCACTTTCTTCGCAAGCCACGACTGCGGCCATGACGCCTGCCTGCACCGCGGCTGGAGCACGCCCTGAGCCGGCCATCTCGTCGCAAGGGGGGCCGACACGGGCTATCTCCCTGCCGCCATCCCGTCCAGCCACGGCCGGAGCACCCGGGTCCAGCGTCGGTAACCTTCCGCGTTCAGGTGCAGTTGGTCCTGCTTGAAGCACGCGGGGTCGGGCTGCCCGTCCGGCCCAAGGATGGGCGTGAACGTGTCAAGGAACGTCCATGCCGCGTCCGCCTCCACCTGCGCCCGCACGAGGGCGTTGGCCTCCCGCTGCAACGCGAGCATCTCCTTGCGCCTCGGACAGGGCTTGATGGCAAGAAACGCACACCGCGCACCAGGGACACGTTCCCTCACCATGCGGCGAAACTCGGAGAAGTCCCTCGCCACCTCGGCCGGGGACTTGCCCGCCGCCACGTCGTTGTCGCCCGCGTAGAGCACGATCCACCCGGGGCGGGCCGCCGCCACCGCCGCGTCAAAGTGATGGTTCACGTCCGAAAGGTGCGAGCCGCCAAAGCCGCGGTTCAGCACGGGCCAGCCCGGAAGATCCGAGGCCATCGTCTGCCATGTCCGGATCGACGAGCTGCCCACCATCACGACGGGCCGCGCGGGCGGCGCGTTCGTGGCCTCGTGCCGCGCGAACGCCGCGACCTCGGCATCCCATCGGTTCGTCGTTGCCAGCGCGCCCGGCATGCCCGGCCAACCCATGATGCCAACCCACACCGCCAGCGCATGCCAGACTGCTCGCACCCGACGACATTCCCCGGCCGGCCATGCCCGTTCCAATCGGAAACTTCGGCATGCAGGGCGACGCCGATGAACAGGGGGGGAGGGAGAAGGAACGGCCACGGTCCTTGAGGGCCCATCAAGACCCTTGCCATACGAGCACGGCGACAAGCGGGGAGTTGATGCCCTGATCCACGGGCAGGCCGCATTCCCGTGGCGGGTTCCTACCTCACAAGGCGCCGCCAGAGGTGCCACGGCTTGGCCGCAATGATGCAGTAGGGAGCGAGATGATTTCGAAGCCGATGCCTCCGCAAGCCCGGGATCGGGCAAGGCGCGGGCCCGCACGAGGCCCGTAACGAGCAAACGACGAAACATTTGCGGTAACGGATCCAGCCAGCACGACCGGGCCAGTTGAATCGTTCGGGCCAAGCAGGCCTC
>CAIYFP010000494.1 GCA_903925515.1 uncultured Verrucomicrobiota bacterium | reverse complement strand
CCGCAGCGGTCTGGGACAGACGAACCACGAAGCCCCGGGGCATTGTTGGAGCAACCCGAAGGGCGGCGGCTCTTTTCGCGTCCCACGTCGTGGCTCGCTCCTCGTTGGACACGAAAATCCCTCGCGGCGAAACACCAGCCCTTTGTGAGGCACGACACTCGTTTTTCCCGGCGGCCGATGGGTGCCAAGGGGCAGATCTCCACGACACGAGCCCTTCGATCCCCGCCCGCCGACCTTCCCGAGCCTTTCAAAAACTCCGCCCCCGAAAATGCGGGGGGGCTCCCGGCCAACTGCGGAACTTGGGTCAGGCCCGGCTTCGTGGTCGGCAGGCTCTGGGTCGGCACCGCAGGCGATCACTCCCCCGTCCTGCCACGGGCAGGAGCAAGGCGCGGGTCGTCAAGGTCGAGCCGGTGCAGCACTTGGTTGTAGTCGTGGCGGGCGACGGGCACGGGGTTGTCGGCGAACTGGAGCGTGAACGTGGCCTCGAAGAGCAACGCGGGGGAGCCGGGCGGGCTCGACTCCGGATGGAGGCGCGGGTTGTAGAACGTGTAGTTCTCGTGGGTGACGACCTTGACAGCCGTGCCCCACGGCCCGGACGGGGAATCGGCCTCGGCATACCACAGCTCGCCAAACGCGGACGGCTTGCCGAGGCGTTGCATGAACACCGTGACCCAACGTTTGCGCCATGGGTTCCATGCGATGGAGCCGCTGTGCGGTTCCACGGGGGCGCCATGGGGGTCGGCCAACGTTTCCTGCGGCTTCAATGGTTCCCAGCGCGCGGGATCGGACCATCCCTCGAAGGTCGCCGGGCAACGCAGGCGCGGGAAAGGGTTGCCAAACAACAACCACTCGCGCCCCGACCCGTCCCTCCAACGCGCCGCATGGCCCTCGGGCATCTGCGGGGGCAGGGTCTTCGCCGCCCGCCCGTCCGTCCCCATAGCCTCGCGCCAGACGGTCTTGAATGGCCTGAAGACATGGGCGTCGTCGTCCCATGTGCACAGGCCCCATTCCCGGGGCTCCAGCGGCGGGCGAATCTTCATGTAGGCCGCCACGAGGCGGGGCGTGCCGGACGCGTCGGGCACGCTGGCGCAACCCGTGATCCACGTGGGGCCCTCTCCCGGCATGGGCGCAATGGCCATGGGCCTTCCCCCGGCGTCCTTCCACCACGTGAGCCGGGGGACGACGGGCGGCTCGGGACGTTCGAGGAAGGGAATGCCCGAGGTCGCGCCCGTGCCGTCGAAGATGCCCAAGGGGTAGTGCGCCAACGTGGTGTCGCCCCAGAACCAATGAAGTTGTCCACGATGGACGGCCGCCTGCACGCTGTCGCATCCGAGGATCGAGCCCTCCGTGGCGGGCGTGTCCATCCCGAGCTTGCGGGTCTCGGCAAACAATCCGGAGCCGGTCAGCCGCCCAAGGCGCCGGGCCACCTGCGTGCGGCGCAACTCGATCCGATGCCGTCCCCCCGGGACGGGCCGGATGCGGACGCCGCGGTTGCCGAAACCATCGCGCGGGACCTCGTAGCCATGGCCGGTGACCCCGAGCCACACCTCATGGCCCATGAGGTCGGGATCGTCGAGGGCCACGACGCCGCCGTTGTCCGAGTGCCAGCGTTCATGGTGGTTGGTACGCAGCTCCACGAGGGGCACGGGCCAACCCGACCCCGCCTCGACGACGTCGATGCGAAAGGGTTGCGGAACGGCGGCGGCGACGACGTCGGGAACGAGCAGGGCGCCGGGAAGGGAGAGGAAGGGGACCAGGCGGGTGGCCACCCGCCGCAGCCCGGCGCGGAGGCGAGCCATGGGCATGGGATTCGCGGTCAATCCGGGTAGCCGTCCGGGTGGCGCTGGTGCCAGTCCCATGCGGTGGCGACGATGTCCTCGAGGCGCGGGAAGCGCGGGGACCAGCCGAGCTGTTGCTTGGCGCGCTGGGCGGCGGCGATGAGGCGCGGGGGGTCGCCGGGGCGGCGCGGCTTCTCGACGACGGGGATGGCCTTGCCGGAGATGCGGGAGCAGACGTCGATCACCTGCCGGACGGAGAAGCCCTCGCCGTTGCCGAGGTTGTAGAAGCCGGACGCATGGGGCTCGAGCGCGAGGATGTGAGCGGCGCCGAGGTCGGCGATGTGGATGTAGTCGCGGATGCAGGTGCCGTCGGGGGTGGGATAGTCCGTGCCGTAGATCTCGCAGTGAGGTCTCTTGCCGAGGGCGACCTGCAGGACGTTGGGGATGATGTGGGTCTCGATGCGGTGATGCTCGCCGAAGTTGCGGGAGGCGCCGGCCGCGTTGAAGTAGCGGAAGGCCACGAAGTCGAGCCCGTGGAGCTGGCGGTACCATGAGAGGACCTTCTCGAACATGAGCTTGGACTCGCCGTAGGGGTTGATCGGGCGTTGGGGCAAGTCCTCGTCCATGGGGACGCGGTCCGGGGGGCCGTACGTGGCGCAGGTGGAGGAGAAGACGAACTTGCGGACGCCGGAGGCGACGCAGGCGTCGAGGAGGTTGATTCCGCCCCCGACGTTGTTGCGGAAGTATTTGGAGGGATTGGTCATGGACTCGCCGACGAGCGCATGGGCGGCGAAGTGGACGACGGCCTCGGGCCGGGCGGTGGCGAGGGCGTGATGAATGACGTCCCGGTCGTTGAAGTCCCCGAGGACGAAAGTGGCGCGGGGATCGACGGCGGAGCGATGACCCTCGGACAGGTTGTCGAAGACGGTGACGGCATGGCCGGCGTCGAGGAGTTGCTCAACGAAGACGGAGCCGATGTAGCCGGCGCCGCCGGTGACGAGGACGTTCATGGATGAGTCGCCTTGATTGCGTTTTTCAGGTGCGGGGGAAAGGGAGGGTTGGTGTGTCGCCGAGGGGGGGATGCCGGGGGCATCAGGCGACGTAGGGGATGGTAAGGGGGCCTTGCGGGAGGACGGCGACGCGTGCGCCGTGGCCAAGGCGCCCCACCTCCTCGCGGACGAGCATGCCGATGTCCTCGCAAGGCTCGAGGTGGGCGGCGCGGAGGACCTCGGGCGGCATCGAGGAAACGACGCGGACGCGGAAGCGGCCCTGGATGAGGGATTGGATCTGGGCCTGCCATTGCTCGGGCCGGACGAACCCGGGGGTGGCCAGAAGCGCGAGGATTTCCTCCGGGGACGACGCCTCGCGGAGAAGACGGTCATAGGGGCTGCCGGCCGGGACGCCCTCGCGGCATTCGGCAGCAAGGACAAGGAGCCCTCCGGGCTTGAGGATGCGGGCGCCGGCGCTCATCCCCTTGATGCCTTGATAGAGGTTTTGGTCCAGCGGATAGCCCGAGTTGGTGGTGACGACGACGTCGAAGGGCTGGGCGACGCGTTGCATGGCGGACTCGCGCACGAAGTCGCGCCCGGCGCGATGGGCCTTGAGGAGGTCGCCGGCGAACACCCCGGTGATCTGGCGTTCGTCGTTGAGGGTGACATTCAGCAGGAAGCTGGGGCCGACCCGGAGCGCGATGTCGCGCAGTTCCTCCCACAACGGGTTGCCCTCGCAGATGCCGAAGGTCGCGCGCGGGTCGGACAGGTTTGCCGCCCCGTGGTTGCTCATGACCGTCTCCACGTGCGCGACGCCGGGCATGATTCCCTTCGGGCCGCCGCTGAAGCCCGCGAAGAAATGCGGCTCGATGAAGCCGGTCACGATGCGGACGTCGGCCTCGACGCAATGGCGGTTGATCCACGCGGGGACGCCGGTGCGGGTGGTACCCAGCGCGACGCAGGCGTCGTGGTTCTCCGGTTCATGGTTGAGGACGCGGTACCGTGCGACGACCTCGGGGGTGAGCATCTTTTCGAGCTCGGCCTTGGTGTTGGGGCGATGGGTGCCGAGCTGGTTGAGCAGGGTGATTTGGTCGCGTTGCACGCCCATGGACTCGATGTAGGACACGAGCCATGGAATGAGGCGGTGATTGGGCGTCGCGCGGGTGATATCGGTGAACAGGATCACGATGCGGGCCCCCGGCCTCAGCCATTCGGCAAGCGGCGCACAGCCTATCGGGTTTTCAAGGGCCGCTCGCAGGGCCGCCCCCTCGTCCGGAAGGCCCGGCCGGTGCGCCGGCTGAATCACCGTGGTTTGATCCTCGGGCAGGTCCACCCCGAGGACGCCCTCGCCATACGCCAGTCCAACCTTCATGAGATGACCGCAAGGCTAGCGGCCATGCCCGCCCCGGGGCGAGGGCAGAATCAGAACGGAACAGCCGCAGCCGTTGCGTCCAGCAGCAACCCCTGCGCCGGATCGTCGTTCATTCCCCGGCGAAGCGCCCTTTCGGCCTTCTCCCAGAACGGGAAGAACCCCGAGCGGGCAAGTGGCCACCAACGTTCGTCCCATGACCGGCGGCACCATTGGACCGCAAGGCCGGCGTCCCCCAGCACTCGCTCGATCTCGTCGATGGCATCTCCCAGCGGCCCCACGGCCGGGCGCATGGCCACCCAGCCGTCGAGGCGACGTTCACGGCCGACCCTTGCCAGCATGGACGCGATCCCGTCCGGCGCGGCGCGATGTTCGACGGGGCAACCGTACTGGGCGGAAGAACGGCCCCGTGCGTCCTCAAGCCCCCGGAGGATGGCCTGCATCCGAAGGCGGGAAAGCCCGTGCTTCGTCACGATGGCCTCGTCGAGGACGGTCAAGGCCACCGCGGGCCGAAGGCTCCGAAGCCCGGAGAGCTCGGGCGAGAGGTCCTCGCCGTGGATCCAGAGCCCCCACCGCCCCGGCACGTCGCGTGGCGATTCCGGCAGCGAAACCCATAGGACGCGGGAGAGCTCGGGTTCCCACGGCACGGGTGCCGCCTGGACGCGGTCGTCGCCGAGCTTTTCCATGCCCGCCGGGTCACGAAGCCATTCTGGAGCGCAGTAACGTTCGAGGTTGGAACGTCTTGGCAGGTACGCCTTGCCCCGGGTTTGGAGGCCGGCAACCCAGCGCCAGCCGAGCGTGTTGCTGGCCGGGTCCGCGTCCAGCAGGTGCCGGTAGAAGAAATCCGCCCCCAGCACCCACGGCAACCGTTCCACATGACACCAGTAGCCCGCCCACCACATCCGGGCGTGGTTGTGAAGGTATCCTGTCTCCGTCAATTCCCGCGCGAAACGATCCATCACGCCGACCCCGCCGCGGCCCGCCATCACCTCCGTGGCCCGTCCCATGACCTCGGCCGACGCCGTCCGGCGGACCCGTTCCAGCTCGGCTAGATAGTTGGCCCATGCGTCCGGGCGCAGCTCCAGCCATCCCTTCCAGTAATCCCGCCAGAGGAGTTCCTGGACGAGCTTCTCGACCGACGCGAACGGGAATGAGGCCAGCAACCCGGCGATGCATTCCTCCGTGTTGATCAGGCGCGAGCGGATTGCAGGGGACAGCCGCGACACATGGGGATGGCCCGGCTCCACGCGGTTGCGAAAGGCGGCGTAGCTGCGTGCCCGTGGCAAAAACTCGCGCCACCGTTCCAGCGACGCCGCCCGCGTCGCCGGGAATGCCCACCCCGTTCCGTCCATGGGGCCCACCGTGGACCCGAATTGCCGCAGTTCAACCGCCGCCGGCCGCGCCCACCGGCTTGCCGCACCGCGAGCAAAAGGCCGCGCCCGGCTCGCCCCGGTGCCCGCAGCCGCCGCACGCGCGCCGCGCCCGCTCCGTCCGGTGGTGGATCAGCAGGTTGCGGAGGTAGGGAATCCATGAGAAGGCGTAGGCGGCGACGAAGACGGAATCGCGTTGGTACAGGCCGGCATAGGCGAGGAGGAGCAGCGAGCCCGTCAGGCTCAGCCACCAGAACAACGCCGGCACCACCACCCGCTTGCTCTTCTCCGTGGCGTGCCATTGCACGAGGAACCGGCTCGTGAACACCAGGTTCCCCGCCCAGCCCACCACCTTCCATGCATGCCACTGGATGCCGAGGAACTCCCCGTCATGGAACAGGAGCGACCGCAGGAATTCCATGGCGTGCTAGGGCCTGTGGGGTTGCGGGGGCATCCCGGGCACAACCCAGCCGAGGTCATCCGGCACCCTGCCCGTGGCCGGGCGCTCGAACCGCTGCCCGTACGGCGTGAAGCCGTCGAGGAATCCCCCATGGCTGAGGAAGAACGTCCCGTCCTCCACCCCCATGAAGCGGTCGAGCCGGTCCGCCTTGCCCGTCGGGTCATGGCTGAACGTGGCCGCCGTCATCTCGTGCCATGCGCCGTCGGCCTGCTGGAGCCATTGCCGGCCATAGCGCGCCTTTCGCACCAGGTGCCCCGTGCTGCCCCAGAAGTTCTCGCTGAAGCTGTGAAGTCCGCGCAGCCCGCCGCCCTCCTTGGGCGCGCGCCATGCCGACACCAGCATCCACTCCCGGGTGTCGGGGTGGAGGTAGTACCCCGCGAACACGGTGAACGTGCCGTCGGTGGGCGTGGCCGTGACAAGGAACCGCTGGGGCTGGCCCGTCTTCCACGGGTACTTGAGATGGCTGTGCCCGCCCGTGCCCTCGTTCCCGAAGTCGCCCGTGTACACCCCGTCGCCCTTGGCCACCAGCTTTACGCGGTTCTCGTCCGAGACCTTGCCGCGGTCCATGGCCTCGCCGCCGCTGTCCCAGACGGAGAAGATGATGCGACGTTCGCCCGGGCTGTTGACCTGCATCCCGAAGTACCCGCGATGCCAGCCGCAGGCCATGTAGAAGGTCGTCACCGGGTCCTCCACCGCCGTCACCTCGCAATGAAACGCCGTGACCGGCGCCTTGTTCGTCGTCGGGCTCGGGTACGCCAGGTGAACCGACGCCGCGTTGCGTCGTTCCTTGAGGTTGAAGTGGACGCCCTCGGTCGCGGGCCCCTCGAGCACGAGCGCCTCCAGGTCGCCCGCCGGCTGGCCCCGTGCGTTCAACGACTCGAGCCGGAACCGCGCATGGCCCGTGCGCGCCACCTCGAAGCCGCCGAACGACAGCGTCAACGGCTTGCCAACGCCCTCGCCACGAGCCGTCGCCTCCCGCGACGTGCCCCCCACCGTCAAACGCAGCCTTGACTCCGCGCCCTCGGGCAACGTGAGCGCCACCGAGGCCGACAAGGCACCCGTCGCGCGAAACAAGCCATGCCAGTCCACAACCTGCGCCGGGTCGGTCCAGCCCTTCACCCCGGACCGTTCCGAGATGCGCGCCGCGTTGGCGTCGGGCGACGTGTAGGCGGTGAAGGCCGGGACCCGGACGCCCGCCGCGGCGGACGTTGCCAGGGACGCGACGGCAGCGACGACCCGGGCCGCCCATGGGAAGGCCCGTCGAAGGAGCCGAGGGAACAGTGTCATGCGCCGGGCCATGGTGTTGCCTGCGGCGTCCCATGGCAACGCGGGGCTCGCGCCGCCGTCCAGCCCGGACCGTTCGGGGCGCATTAGACGCGGACCTTGAACGCCTCGTCCTTGCGCAGGCTCCGGCAGAAGGCGGCCATCAACTCCGGGATCTTCTCGAGGTCGCCAAGGTGCACCACCTCGACGGGCGAGTGCATGTAGCGGTTGGGCAGGCTGATCAACGCGCTCGGGATGCCCCCGCGCGTCCAGAAGATCACGTCCGTGTCCGTGCCCGAGCTGGCCGACATGGCCTCGTGCTGGAGCGGGATGTTGCGGGATGCCGCGACGGACTCGAGCCGTGCCACGACCTCGGGATGGTTGCAGCCGCCGTGGGTCAGCGCGGGCCCCTTGCCAAGCCGGATGTCGCCGTGCTGGCGTGGGTCCACGGTGGGGTAGTCCGTCGCGTGCGTCACATCGACCACCAAGGCGGCGTCGGGATGCAGCGAGTACGCGACCTGCCGGGCCCCGAGCAGGCCAACCTCCTCCTGGACGTTGGCAACGGCGCAGACCTCCCATTGAAGCTCCGCGGCCACGGGCTGGAGAAGGCGCAACGTCTCCGCCACCGCCCATGTCCCGATCCGGTTGTCGAACGCCCGCGCCACCGCCAGCTCCCCCCGCAGCAAGTCGAACTCGTCCGCCAGCGTGACCGGGTCCCCGATCCGCACCAGTTGCATCGTCTCGTCGCGCGACGACGTCCCGACGTCGATGAACAGGTCATGGATCTTGGGCGGCTTGGGGTCGCCGTCGCCCTTCGTGAGGTGGGGGGCCACGTTGCCCACGACGCCCTTCACCGGGCCGTTCCGCGAGTGGATGACCACCCGCTGGGCCTTGGTGATGGCCGGGTCCACGCCGCCCGTGCGCCTCACGTGGATGTAGCCCTCGGCCGTCACGTACGAGACAGACATCGCGATCTCGTCGGCATGGGCGGCCAGCATGAGCCGCGGGCCGGCGCCCGGGTTCAGGATGGCCACGCAGTTGCCGTAGGCGTCGGACTGCGTCTGCACCGCGTGCTGCTTCACGCGGTCCAGCCACTTCCGGACCCCGCGGGTCTCGTGCCCGACGGGGCTGGGTGTGTTGACGAGGTCTCGAAGAAACTCAAGCGATTCGGCACGCATCCGGGCCAGTGTATCCATGGGAACGCCGAAGTTCACCAACGGAACCCGGTCGCGGGGCGTGCCAAGAAGCGCCGGAGGCCCGCCGGCCCGTCCTCGTCCTTGCTCGCCGTCCTTTGCGGGGCTTTGATGCGGCCATGCGACGAATCCTCCTCATCGCGGTCCTTGCCATGGCGATCCTTCTTCCGGGCGAGGCCTGCGCCGGGGCACGCAAGGCCGCCATGACCCTGTCCTGCCTCTCGCTTCGCGTCCGTCCTGCGCAGGTCTCCCAGCTCGGCTTCGCCTACCGCCTTGCGTTCAGCACCGCCGACGATGACTCCGTCAACGACGAGCTCTACCGGTCCGGGGGCACGGACGAGGTCGGCTCCTTCGCCATCCTCGACTACCCGGGCTCGGAGGCCTTGGGGGCGATCATCGGCGACCTGCAACTGAAGACGCCGATGGCGGGCGACCTCGACGTGGACGGGGTCACGGACTTTCTCCAGGTGAACCTTGCCGTGCCCGGCCTTTCGACCACCGGCACGATCGAGGTGGACGACGGCATGGACGTAAGCCGGGGGACTGTCACGGCGACATGGAACCGCGCGGCCGGGAGCGCGTCGGGAACCGTCCAGCTCAGGGTCAGCCTCCCGGACTTCTCGATCCAGAACCTCACGTTCAACCACCCCTTCGAGATCTACCAGTACACGGGGACGCTGACCTACGACGTCGCCGGGACCCACATCACGGCGAGCATCGACCTGCCGCGCGCGGGCGTCGCCTCGGGCGAGTCGTTCAAGGGCCCCATGCCCATGGAAAGGCTCGACGTCGCCACGCTCGCCCGCCTTCCCACGAGCTGGATGGGCCCCGGCTCCCTCGACTACGAGCCGCTCGACACGTTCGGCCTTGAAGGCATCGAGACGACGGTCAACTACCTCGCCAAGGGGCTCTACGCAGGGCTCGTTGTCCTTTCCGACGGCGACCCCGCCACGCCCTTCATGGACGAGTACGACTTCTTTGACCTCGTCATCCGCGACCCCAACGACGCCAACGGCAATGGAATCCCGGACTTGTCCGACGTTCCGGCGGCGGGCCCCTCGCGCCCGGGAATCAGCCTTGCGCTCGTGAACGGGCGCCTGCGCGCCGCGCTCGCGGGCCCGCCCGGGGCGCGATGCCTTGTCGAGCGCTCGGCCAGCCTTGCCCCGATGTCATGGACGACGGCGGCCGACGTCACCCTTGGGGTCGTCGGCAACGGCGAGGCGGACCTTGGCCCCGCCATGGGTGACCTTGCCTTGATTCGTGCACGCATCATTCCGTAGGCCACGGCGGTCCGGCATGGAATGCGTCGGCCTACGCCGGCTCGGAGACCCGCCGGACAGCAAGGGCACGGCCCGTCGCCTCGTCCACCTCCGCGATCACCCCCTGCAACAGCACCCGGCCCGTCGCGATCTCGAAGCGCTGCGGCATCTGCGTCAAAAACCGCCTCAGCACGGCGTCCGCGTCGCGCCCGAGCACCGAGTCATGCGGCCCCGTGAAGCCGGCGTCCGTCAGGTACCCGGTGCCTCCCGGCAACACCCATTCGTCCGCCGTCTGCACGTGCGTGTGCGTGCCCACGACCAGGCTTGCCAGCCCGTCCGCCCAGCGACCGAAGGCGACCTTCTCGGACGTGGCTTCCGCATGGAAGTCCACCATGATCACCCGCGCCTGCTCCCGCATCCGGGCAAGCGCCTCGCGGCCCGCAAGGAAAGGGTTTTCCAACGACGGCATGAAAGTCCGGCCTTGCAGGTTCAGGACGCCCACGGCCGGGCAGCCCTCCTTCTCCACCACCGTCCAGCCCCTGCCCGGGACATCCGCCGGGTAATTCAACGGGCGGAGCACGCGGGACGACGACGCCAGCAAGGTGGCGGTCTCCCTCTGGTCCCACACATGGTCGCCGGTCGTGATCACGTCCACCCCGGCATCGAACAGCTCGCGCGCCGTCCCTGCCGTGATGCCGTTGCCGCCCGCCGAGTTCTCGCCGTTGGCCACGACGAACCCGATGCCCTCGCGCTCGACGAGCCCCGGCAGCACCTGCCGCACGGCACGCCGCCCCGGTTCCCCCACCACGTCGCCGATGAACAACAGCTTCATCCCCTGAAATGCGCGCCACCACCGGGTCGCTTTCAAGCATGGAGTCGCGCGATCGGCAGGCATGACTGCGGGCAAGGAACGCGGACTCCTCCATGCGTCGGCACCACCGAGCCCGGCGTTCGTGTGATCAAAAAAACGGCGTCTCGTTCGGCGATCCTGCGGGTGAGGAAGCCGGGAATCCCTCACACGGAGACACGAAGACACGAAGACACGAAGAAGGCAGGCGCGTGGGTGCCGAAGACGGCGTTCATCCCATCCGCTACACCGGCGTGTTGGCACGCAGCCTGCCGCAACTCGCCCGCTTGGGGATCGCGGGCTTCCCGCCTCCTTGCGCGAGGATTTGGGACACTAGTAGCCGCCTTGCCCCAACATGGCCTGCTCGCCGCCACAACCCTGTTGCGGCACCGAGTTGGACGCGGCCCGTCGCCGGTATTCCGCCAGCATCGCCTCCGTCGCCGTCGCGCCACAGCGCGTGGCCCCAAGCTCCCGCACCCGCAGCAGGCCGTCGAGGTCGCGCACGCCTCCCGCCGCCTTCACCTGGACCCTTGGCGAGACGCTGGCGCGCATCAGGGCAAGGTCGTGCTCGGTCGCCCCGCGATAGTTGTAGGAGCCGTCGGCCTGCTTCACGAAGCCGTACCCGGTCGAGGTCTTCACCCAGTCGGCGCCCGCGCCCTCGCAAATCTCGCAAAGCCGGCGCTTCAGGTCGTCGGAGGACAGCCCTGCGCCGCCGTTCGCGAGGAAGTCGTTCTCAAGGATGACCTTCACCCGTGCCCCGCGCGCATGGGCCTCGTCGCAGACCGCCCGGATGTCCGCCTCGACGTAGGGCCAGTCCCCGGACAGCGCCTTGCCGACGTTCAGGACCATGTCGATCTCCGTGGCGCCGTCCCGGCACGCCAGCTCGGTCTCGTGCCGCTTGGCCTCCGTGGTGGAACCGCCGTGGGGGAACCCGACGACGGCACCGACATGGACGCCCGAGCCGTGCAGGATTTCGGCTGCTCGCCGGACGGCGTAGGGCTTGATGCAGACGGAGGCGACCCCATGCAGGACGGCGAGACGACACCCCGCATCCAGCTCCGCGTCCGTCAGCGTCGGGTGGAGGAGCGAATGGTCGATCATCTTCGCGAGGTCGTGGAGCGACGGATTCATGGCAGGGCAAGGGGAATGCGGACGAAGGCCCTGCGACAAGTGCGAATCCGCGGGGCCTTCATGGGGCCACCCGAAGGGCCGCGGCTCATTTCGCGTCCCACGTCGTGGCTCGCTCCTCACAGACCTCTGCGGGCCTGCTCGTCACTCGCGCCTCGTGGGACACGAAAATCCCTCGCGGCGAAACACCAGCCCTTTGTGGGACACGACACTAGGGCGCGCCCGGCTTGGCCGCCTGCGCGAGCGCCTTGTCGCAGGCCGCGATGTACGCCCGTGCGTAGTGGGCCGCCCATGGGTGCCACTCGACGGACCGTTGGAACTGGACGCGGGCGCCTGCGTAGTCGCCCCGCCGGAACAGGATCGTCCCGTGCAACTCGGCCGCCGCAATGAATCCCGGCCCGAGTTGGGTGGCCATGGCGGAGGATGCCATGGCCTTGTCAAGGTCCCCCCGCCACAGCCATGCCTCCGCCAAAGACATGTGCGGGCCGGGATCGTGCGGGTTGAGCCGGGCCGCCTTGCCGAGCCATTCGAGGGCCTCGTCTGCCTTGCCGGACCATTCGGCCCCGGAGAACCGGCTGGCGCGGCGCAGGTTGTCGCCGATTTCAAACGCCGTCCTCGGATTGCCCGGGGAAAGCCGCGCGGCAACCCGCAGCAGGTTGATGAGTTCCTCCGTCACATGGTCGAACTGGCGGGCCGACGCGAGCACGCGTGCCTCGCGAAGCCGATTCCATGCCGTGGGAAGCAGCCATGCCATGCCGAGCAGGAGTCCGACCGTGATGGCGAGCCGCGTGACAATCCCGGGCGTGAACCACCAGCGGTCGCTTGCGAACCGTGCCATGGACGCCAGTTGCCCCGCCATGACCATGGCCACCAACCCCAGCGCCGGAACGTGCAGGGCAAACTCGCCCGCCGAATGCACCGCCAACCCCGCCAGGCCGAGCGTAGCCCCCATGAAGAACGCCGCCCGGTTGCTGCCCTTGTCCCCAAGGTCCCCCGTGCCGCGTTCCACATACTTGCGGGAGAACCACACGCTCGCTCCCATGGCCAGCACCGACGCCATCGCCAGCCCGAAGCCCGCCAGCCCGTAGTCCGCGAGCGTGTTGAGGTACTCGTTGTGGGCATGGCCGGGGCTGAGCTGCATCGCGACGTCCCGGTATTGCGGGTAACGCACGTCGTAATGGCCGGGTCCCACCCCCGTCCATGGGTGGTCGCGCCACATCGCCAGCGCCGGACGCCACAACGGAAGCCGGTTGCCGCTGTCCGGCACGCCCTCCGTGCCGATCCCCTCGACCCGCAGCTTTGCCTTCGCGTTGAACACCATGAAGACCGCCGACGCGATCCCCAACGCCCCGACCAGGATCGCGGCCGGAAGCCGAAGTTGCCGTCTCCTCCCGGCGACCCAGCCGAGGAACGCCGCGATGACGAGTCCCCCCGCGAGCCAACCCCCGCGTGACATGCTCACCGCAAGGCCACCCAGCATCATCAACGCGGCATAGCCATGCACCACGCGCACGGCCGGCTTGCTCCGCGCAAGAAACGCCTGCCCCAGCGACAACGGCATCAGCAAGACCAACAACGCCGCAAGGTGGTTCGGGTTCACGAACGTTGCCCCCGCCCGCTTCACGTACTGCGCCGGCCTCGACAGCCACAGCACCGAGTCGCTCTCCCCAAGGAACTGTCCCAGCGCGTAGATCCCCAGCAACGCCCCCCGTCAACGACGCCGCCCACGCCGTCCATTGCAGCATGTCTTGCCCGTGCAGGTTCTGCATGGCCAGCACCATGGCCAACCCGTAGAGCCCAAGCAGCCACACCTCCCCCCACGCCACGTACGGCACGGCGACGCTCGTCGCGCGCCATCCCGCGTAAGCCATGAATCCGAGGACGAAGACCAGCACCGGATGCCGCAGCAGCCGGTGCGACCGGTCCGTCCACAGGCGCACGACCCACAGCAACGCCGCCCCGCCCATCAACGCCGTGACCCACGCCAGCTCGGTCGTGCGCACGCCCCCGAAGAACACGACGGACACCATCAACGCCATGCCCACCAGCACGCCGATGCCGCGTTCCATCACCTCGTCCAGCCTAGGATGACCTCCGCCCCTCATGATCTTGCCGTCTTGAAGCAGGTTGCTTGCCGACGCCGGCCCATGCCGCACATCGCGTGGGTTTCATTCCCGCCCTTCCAGCCCGGCTTCGCCGGGCCGGTCTTGCCCGTCACCGGCTCAGGAAGCCCTTCGGGGTGGTCACCTTCCTCGGCGGGTGGGGCAGCGTGTCCGGCGTCACCCACACCGGCGTCGTCACCTTGATCGGCACCGGCGCCCCGATGTCCTGCGTCACCTCCACCATGTACGCGGACCAACCGTCCCGGGGCGCGGGCGCGGGCGCTTCAAACGAGCCGTCCTCCCTCGCGTCCAGCACCGTGGGCCACCACGCCGGCCCGATGACCTCCATGCGGAAGTCTCGCGTGCGCGGGTTGTGGGCCTGCCAGAGCCGCACCTGCCGGGGCTTCTGCGACGTCGTCACC
Source organism: uncultured Verrucomicrobiota bacterium (assembly GCA_903925515.1). GTDB lineage: Bacteria > Verrucomicrobiota > Verrucomicrobiia > Limisphaerales > UBA9464 > UBA6176. Next base: position 333 of record CAIYFP010000494.1, on the reverse strand, counting down.
CGCACCGACCCATCCGTCGCCCGGCGCCAGTTCAGCTCCGGCAACGGCTTGCGATTCAAGGTCGCCCAATGCCAAGCCCCCAGCGTTTCGTACGCGTCGCTCCCGCGCAGCGAATGGTCCGCGTTCGGCACGTACCGCAGATGCTTTGCCCCCGGCAACTGGTCGAAGTAGAACCGGGACGAGTCCGGGAGGAAGAACTGGTCCCCGCACGCGTTCATGATGAGTTTCGGCATCACGAGCCGTTCCTTGTAGAAGAAGGGGTCCTCGATGCGTTGCAACGCCTGCATCTCGGGCGTGCCGAACCAGTCCATCATGCCCTGCTGGGTGTAATTG